>NZ_JAQISV010000032.1:0-48499 GCF_048569675.1 Geodermatophilus sp. CPCC 206100 | reverse complement strand
CCGCGGAGTACCGCCCCCCCCCCCCCCCCGGGCCCACGCCCCCCGCCCCCCCTGGGGACCGGAGGCCGTTCCTGTTCCGCCTCACGGGCCGTGGAGCTGCGCATTCGCCGTGGTCACGTCGCGTGTCGGGATCCGTCGGACGGGGTACTAGGGAGGTCCGGCCGCCGTCCCGGCCCCGACGCCATGTCGACTCGTCCACAGCTGTGTGCACAGCTGGGGATGGACTTGCAGGCATGTAGTTACTCGGCTGCCCTTCTCGTCACATGCGCCCCAGCCGGCACGAATCCCCAGGTCAGCCGCGCGCAGTCGAACACCCGTTCTCCACACTCGGTGGACAAGTCTGGGGGTATCCCGCTTTGTCGACCTGTGGACGGCGCGGTCGGCTGTGCACAGCGCCGAGCCCGGTCGCCGGCCGCCCGGACGGTCGGTCTGGAGCACGCGCGAGGCCCCCGTCCCCGGATGGGGACGAGGGCCTCGGTGAGGTCACTCCCGCCGCGTGCTCGCGAGCGGTGGGGCCCAGCGGCTAGCGCCAGCGCATCGACATGACCAGCCCGGCGACCATGAGGCCGAAGCCGATGGCGAAGTTCCACGGGCCGATGCTCGACAGGAAGCCGATCCGGTCGCCGGCCACGTAGAAGACGACGATCCACAGCAGCCCGAGCACCATGAGGGTGACCATCAGCGGCGCGTACCAGCGTGGGCTCGGCTGCACGGCGCGGGCGGCCGGTGTACCGGCTGGCATCGTGCCGCTGGGCGGCGTGTAGACCGACTTCTTGCGGACCTTGGACTTGGGCACCGTGCGAACTCCCTCCGGGGCCGGTTCGTCGCTGCCGGCCGTCACCGGGGCCCAGCCTAAGCTGCGGGAGTGGCCGCAGCCCGCACCCTGACCCTTCGGGGTAGCCGCCGGCTCACCGCCTGGGCCGCGCTGGTGCCCGTGGTGGCGCTGGCGGCCGGGTTGCTGTTCGCCACCTCCCGGCAGACCGCCCAGGGCACCGACCTGCGCGGCGGCGAGGTCACCCAGCTCACCTCGCTGATCGCCACCCGGCAGGACGTCATCGCCGACCAGCAGCAGCAGCTCGCCGCGCTGCAGGAGCAGGTGCAGGCCCTGACCGACCAGGCCGCGTCCCGGGACGGCGACGTCGCCGCGGCCCGCACCCAGAGCCAGGCCGGCGCCGTGTCCGCGGGCCTGGTCGCCCTCACCGGGCCGGGCGTGGAGATCGTCCTGGACGACGCCCCCCGGCGCCCCGACGGGTCACTGCCCATCGGCGCCCGGCCCGACGACGTCGTCATCCACCAGTCCGACGTGCAGGCGGTCGTCAACGCCGTCTGGGCGGCCGGCGCGGACGCGGTGGCGATCATGGACCAGCGGCTCATCGCCACCAGCGCGGTGCGGTGTGTCGGCAACGTGCTGCTCCTGCAGGGGCGGACCTACTCGCCGCCGTTCGTCGTCACCGCCATCGGGGACGCGGCCGCGATCCGGACCCAGCTGGACGCCTCGCCGCAGGTGCGGGTCTTCCAGCAGGCGGTCGAGGACTTCGGGCTCGGGTACGCGGTCCGGGATCGCCCCGCGGCGTCGGTCCCGGCGTGGGAGGGCCCGCTCGACATGGACCACGCCACCGCCGCCGACGGGTGAGCCGGGCCGCCGGTGTACACAAGGAGCGTGAGTCGCCCCGTTCTCGTCGTCGACAACTTCGACAGCTTCGTCTACAACCTGGTCCAGTACCTGGGTCAGCTGGGCGTGCGCTGCATCGTCCGGCGCAACGACGCGGTGACCGTCGACGAGCTGGCCGACCTCGACGTGGCCGGCGTCCTCCTCTCCCCCGGGCCGGGCACGCCCGCCGGCGCCGGCGTGACGGTGCCGATGGTGCGCGCGGCCGCTGAGGCCGGGACGCCGGTGCTCGGCGTGTGCCTGGGGCACCAGGCGATCGCCGAGGCGTTCGGCGCCGAGGTGGTGCGGGCGCCCGAGCTGCTGCACGGCAAGACCAGCCAGGTGGTGCACCGGGGCGTCGGCGTCCTCGCCGGACTGCCCTCGCCGTTCACCGCGACCCGCTACCACTCCCTCGCCGTCGACCGGGCCACCGTGCCCGACGAGCTGGAGATCACCGGCGCCACCGCCTCCGGGATCGTCATGGCGCTGCGGCACCGCGAGCTGCCGGTGGAGGGCGTCCAGTTCCACCCGGAGTCGGTGCTCACCGAGGGCGGGCACCGGATGCTGGCCACCTGGCTGGAGTCCTGCGGGCTGGCGCCCGACCCCGCCGCGGTCGAGGCGGCCACCGCCGCCGCCCACCGGCTCACCGTGGCCGCCACGCCCGCCTGAGGCCCCAGGAACGACGAAGGGCCCCTCCCCGGCGGGAGAGAGGCCCTTCGCGGTCTCGCGTCGGTCAGGGCGGGCCGGCGCCGCCGGGAGGGGCGGTGCTGGGCCCGGTTCCGGTGCCGGTCGGCTGCACGCCGACGGTCAGGGTGATCGCCTGCGTCGTCGGCACCTCCGTGCCGACCCCGGGGTCGACCGCGGTCACGACGCCGACGTCTGCGGGGTCCGGCGCCGGGGCCGTCGTCACCGAGACGTTGGTGAACCCGGCGGCCTGCAGCGCGGCCCGCGCCTCCTGCTCGGAGTCCCCGACGACGTCGGGCACGGCGACCGGCGCGGGGCCGCTGGAGACGCGGAGGGTGATCCGGTCACCGGCCGCGGCCTGGCTGCCGGCACCGGGGTCGGTGCCGATGACGGTGCCGACCGGCTGGTCGGAGTCGACCTCCTCGACACCGGTGTTGGTGAAGCCGGCGTCGCGGAGCGTCCCGGTCGCGGCGTCCTGCTGCTGACCGGCGACGTCGGGCACCTCGGCGTCGCCGTCGGACACCGACAGCGTGATCGTGCCGCCCGGCGCGACCTGCTGGCCCTCGGCGGGGTCGACGTCGACCACGACGCCCTCGGCCTCGGTGCTGTCCACCTGCCGGGTGTCGGTGTTCCCCGTGAAACCGGCGTTCTCGAGCGTCGTGCGGGCCCGGTCCTCGTCCAGGCCCACGACCGGCGGGACGGCGATGGTGTCCGGCCCGATGCCGACGACGAGGGCGACCGCGGACCCGGCCTCCACCTGCGCGCCGCTGGCGGGGGTGCTGGACAGGACGTTGCCCACCTGCGCGTCGTCGTCGGTCTCCTGCGTGGTGACCTCGCCGACCACGAGACCGGCCTCGGTGATCGCCGCCTCTGCCTCGGCCTGGGGGACACCGACCAGCTGCGCCGGGACGGTGACCTGCTGCACCGCCGGCGGCTGCTCCTCGCCGTCGTCGGTCAGCGCCAGCGCGATGCCGATGACGGTGGCCACGAGCACCACGGCGGCCACCACGATCGCGATGACCCGGTTCCGCTTGCGCTTGGCCGCGGCCGCGTCGTCCTCGTCGTCCCAGCGGTCGTCGGGGTGGCCGGGGGTGGCACCGAGGATGGTCGTCTTCTCGGCGTCGCCCATCACCGGCGTGGCCTCGACCCGCTGGCCGGCCAGCGCCCGCAGCAGGTCGTTGCGCATCTCGGCGGCCGACTGGTAGCGGTTCGCCGGGTTCTTGCTCATGGCCTTGAGCAGGATCGCGTCGAGCTCCGGCGGGATGGCCGGGTTGATCGACGAGGGCAGCCGCGGGTCCTCGCGCACGTGCTGGTACGCGACGGCGACCGGGGAGTCCCCGGTGAACGGCGGGGCGCCCGTGACCAGCTCGTAGAGCAGGCAGCCGACCGAGTAGACGTCGGACCGGGCGTCCACGCCCTCACCGCGCGCCTGCTCGGGGGAGAGGTACTGGGCGGTGCCGATGACCGCGGCGGTCGAGGTCATCGTCGCCGCGGAGTCAGACACCGCCCGGGCGATGCCGAAGTCCATGACCTTGACGCTGCCCTCGGGCGTGATCATCACGTTCCCGGGCTTCACGTCGCGGTGCACGATGCCGTTGCGGTGACTGAAGTCCAGCGCGCCGCAGATGTCGGCGGTCAGGCTCATCGCGCGCTCGGGCGGCAGGACACCCTCACCGCGGAGGACGTCGCGCAACGTCTGGCCCTCGACGTACTCCATGACGATGTAGGGGGTGGCGCCACTGGTCGTCCGGTCCTCGCCGGTGTCGTAGACGGCCACGATCGCCGGGTGGTTCAGGGACGCTGCCGCCTGCGCCTCGCGGCGGAACCGGACCTGGAACGACGGGTCGCGGGCGAGGTCGTGGCGCAGGACCTTGACCGCGACCTCGCGGCCCAGCCGCAGGTCCCGGCCCCGGTGCACCTCGGCCATGCCGCCGCGGCCGAGCACCCCGCCGATCTCGTAGCGCTCGCCGAGCAGCTGCGGCGTGGTCATCGGAGGTCCTCTCGGGCGGTGCGGTCCTGCGTCCAGGGGGAGTGCGGGCAGGGGGGAACGCGGCCGACGGGTGGGCCGGCGGCGAGCCTAACCGCTGCGGTCGCCCGTTCCCGGGACGCGCGGGGGAGCCCGGTCACTCGTCGACGTCCGCTTCCTGCTGGTCGGCCTGACGTCCTCCCTGCCCGGCCTGCGGCTCCTGGGGCTCCTCGTCCTCGGCCGGTTCCTCCGGCGGTGCCGGGACGCCGGGCTGGACCGGGCTCGTCGTGGTGGTCGGGGCCGTCGTGGTGGCCCCGCCGCCGGCCGTGGTGGTGGTCGTGGCCGTCGTGGTGCCCCCGGCCGTGGTGGTGGGCGTCGTCCCCGTGGGGCCGGTCGCCGTCGTCCGCGTGGGCTGCGAGGGTTCCTCGCTGGGCTCCGAGGTGGGCTCGTCGGCCGGCGGGGCGTAGTCGTCGGGGGCGAGGAAGAGGGTGACCGTGCTCCCCAGCGGCACCGGCGCGTTGGCCGGGTCGGACCCCACGACGGCGCCGGCGTCGATCGCGCGGTCCCAGCGGGCGACCTCGTCCTCGGTGGCGTCCCGGGTCTGCACGACGAGCCCGTTCTGCTCGAGCAGCGCGGTGACCTCCTCGCCGTCCTGGCCGATGTAGCTGTCGGTCGCCACGGTGTAGGTGCCCGCGGCGGACGTCGCGCTGGTCGGCGCGGCGCTGGTGGTCTCCGAGCCGCCGGCACCGGGGTCGGTGCCGCCGGCGAGGACGAACCACACGCCGCCGGCCAGGAGGGCCAGCGCGACCAGGCCGGCGACCAGCCACACCCAGCTCTTGCGGCGCGCGTCGGAGGCCCGGTGCCGGCCCTCCCACCCGCTGTCGTCGTCGTCCGTGGGACGGCGCAGCGGCGGCATGGTGCCCGCCCCGGTCCCCGGGGCGCCGTTGCCGGCCGCGGCGGCGGCACCGGCCGCGGTGCCGGCACCGAAGACCCGCGTGCGGCTGTCGTCGCCGTCGGCCACGAGCTCGGTCACGGCGGTCGGGGGCTCCGGAGCGGCGGTGCGCGGGCCCGGCGGCGGGGCAGGCACCCGCCCGGCGCCGGAGAAGGCGCCGGAGGAGGTGCCGGACAGCCCGTTGCCTGCGGCCACGGACCGGACCGCGGCGGCGAACGCGCCGCCGTCGGCGAAGCGGTCGGCGGGGTCCTTGGCCAGCGCGCGCTCGATGAGCAGGCGGACGGCGGGCGGCACGTTGGCCGGCAGCGGCGGCGGGGGCCGGTTGATGTGCGCCAGCGCGACCGCCACCTGCGAGGTGCCGTCGAACGGGCGCCCGCCCGTGAGGCACTCGTAGCCCACGACGCCGAGGGAGTAGACGTCGGAGGCCGAGGTGACCTCGAACCCCTGCGCCTGCTCCGGGGAGAGGTACTGCGCGGTGCCCACGACCATGCCGGTGCGGGTCAGCGGTGTGGCGTCGCGCGCCCGGGCGATGCCGAAGTCGGTCAGCTTCACCACGCCGTCGGGCCGCACGATGAGGTTGCCCGGCTTGATGTCGCGGTGGACCACGCCGGCGGCGTGCGCGGCCGACAGCCCGT
The DNA here is from genome assembly GCF_048569675.1 of Geodermatophilus sp. CPCC 206100. Classification (NCBI taxonomy): domain Bacteria; kingdom Bacillati; phylum Actinomycetota; class Actinomycetes; order Geodermatophilales; family Geodermatophilaceae; genus Geodermatophilus; species Geodermatophilus sp. CPCC 206100. Next base: position 42,614 of record NZ_JAQISV010000032.1, on the reverse strand, counting down.
CGGCGGACTGGCCCAGCACGTGCAGCGTCCAGTCGACCGGGAGCTTGCCCTCCTCGTGCAGGATCTGGACCAGCGGCTTGCCCTCGACCAGCTCCATGACGAGGAAGGCCAGCTGCTGTCCGGAGAAGCGGTCGTCCTCCGTCGTCTCGCCGTAGTCGTAGACCGAGGCGATGTTCGGGTGGCTGAGCGCCGCGGTGTGGCGGGCCTCGTTGCGGAACCGCGCGACGAAGCTCGGGTCACCGGTGAACTCGCTGCGGAGCACCTTGGCGGCCACGACCCGGTCCAGGACGCGGTCGCGGGCGCGCCACACCTCGCCCATACCGCCGGTGGCGATCGGGGCGGTGATCTCGTAGCGGCCGGCGAGGATCGTGCCGGTGGACAGCGCCATCAGCCCTGCCCCTCGAGGTGTGCCTGCATGACCTGGCGGGCGATCGGGGCGGACACGTCCCCACCCGTACCCCCGCCGTTGGCGACGAAGACCGCGACCGCGATCTGCGGGTCGTCGGCGGGGGCGAAGCCGATGAACCAGTTGTGGTCGGGTGCGTCGTTGCCGACCTCGGCGGTGCCGGTCTTGCCGGCGACGGTCACGCCCGGGATGCGGGCGGCGCGGCCGGAGCCGTTGGCGACCACGCTCTCCATCATCTCGGTGAGCTGCCCGGCGACCTCCGGGGTCACCGGCTGGCCCAGCTCCTCGGCGTCGGTCTCGTCGATGACGCTGAGGTCGGGGGCGCGCAGCTGGTCGATCAGGTGGGGCTCCATCAGGGTGCCGTCGTTGCCGACCGCGGCCGCGACCATCGCTGCCTGCAGGGGGGTCATCCGCACGTCCTGCTGGCCGATCGAGCTGACGCCCAGCTGGGCGTCGTTCTCCGGGTCGCCCATGCTGCTGCCGACCACCGGCAGCGGGATCTCCCGGTCCTCGCCGTCCATGCCGAACGCCTCGGCCATCTCGCGGACGCGGTCCTCGCCGAGGTCGATGCCCAGCTGGGCGAAGGCCGTGTTGCAGGAGATGGTCAGCGCGTCGATCAGCGGCTGCTCGCCGGTGCTGCTGCACCGGGAGCCGCCGAAGTTCTCCAGCTCGGTGGAGGTGCCGGGGAGGGTGAGCGTGTCCGGCGCCGGGATCACCGTGTCCGGGGTGTACTCGCCGCTGGAGAGCGCGGCCGCCGAGACGATCACCTTGAACACCGAGCCGGGCGGGAAGTTGTCGCTGGTCGCGCGGTTGAGCCGGGGGTCCGGCGAGGCATCGCCGAGCTGCGCCCAGTAGTCGCGGATGGCCTGCGGGTCGTGGCTGGAGAGCAGGTTCGGGTCGAAGCTGGGCGTGCTGGCCATGCCGAGCACCGCACCGGTGGAGGGCTCCAGCGCGACCACGGCGCCGGTCACGCCCTCGAGCCCGGCCATGGCGGCCTCCTGCACCGCCGGGTCCAGGGTCAGGACGACGTCGCCGCCGGAGGGGTCGCGGCCGGTGAACAGGTCGGCGAGGCGACGGGCGAACAGCCGGGCGTCGTTGCCGGACAGGATGTCGTTGGCCGCCCGCTCCATCTGCGTGTTGCCGTACACCAGCGAGTAGTAGCCGGTGACCGCCGCGTACAGCTCCCCCTGCGGGTACTGCCGCAGGTACGTGAGCCGGTCCTCGGTGGCGACCGACGTCGCGATCTCGGTGCCGGCCACGTTGATCGAGCCGCGCTCGCGGTCGTACTCCTCGGTGAGCACGCGGGTGTTGCCGGTGTCGTTGCGCAGCTCGTCCGAGCGCACGACCTGGATGTAGTTCACGTTGACGATCAGCAGCGTGAACAGCACCAGCACGCTGATCGCCACACGGCGCAGGGGGGCGTTCACTGCTGCACGACCTCGGTGGGCGCATCGCCCAGCGCGGGCTTGGGCGGACCGGCCGGGGCCGCCGGACGGCGCGCGGCGTCGCTGATCCGCACGAGGACGGCGACCAGCACGAAGTTGGCCACCAGCGACGACCCCCCGTAGGCGAGGAACGGCGTGGTCAGACCGGTGAGCGGGAGCAGGCCGGTCACCCCGCCGAGGACGACGAACACCTGCCAGGCGATGGCGAAGGACAGCCCCGCGGCGAGCAGCTTGCCGAACGCGTCGCGCACGATCAGCGAGGAGCGCAGCCCGCGCTCGACCAGGATCAGGTAGACGATGATCACCGCGACCAGGCCGAACAGCCCCAGCTCCTCGCCGATGGCCGCGGCGATGAAGTCGCTCTTGGCGACCGGCACCTGGTCCGGCCGCCCGCCGCCGAGGCCGGCGCCGAACAGCCCGCCGGTGCCCAGGCCGAACAGCGACTGGACCAGCTGGTAGCCGGCGCCGTCCCGGTAGTCGAAGGGGCTGAGCCACACGTCGACGCGGGACTGCACGTGGGCGAAGACCTGGTAGGCGATGAACGCCGCCCCGGCGAACAGGCCCAGGCCGATCAGCAGCCAGCTGGCCCGCTCGGTGGCGACGTAGAGCATCACGACGAAGATCCCGAACAGCAGCAGCGAGCTGCCCAGGTCGCGCTCGAAGACCAGCACCAGGATCGACAGCGCCCAGGCCACCAGCACCGGCCCGAGGTCGCGGGCCCGCGGCAGCTCGAGACCGGCCACCCGGCGGCTGGCCAGCGCGAGGACGTCGCGCTTGTCCACCAGGTAGGCGGCGAAGAAGACGATCAGGCAGATCTTGGCGAACTCACCGGGCTGGATGCTGAACCCGGCGACGCGGATCCAGATCTTGGCGCCGTTGACCTCCGAGAGCGACGAGGGCAGCACGGCGGGGATGGCCAGCAGCAGCAGGCCCAGGAGGGCGAGGGTGTAGGCGAAGCGCGACAGCACGCGGTGGTCGCGCAGCACCACGAGCACGACCACGAACAGGACGACGCCGAGGGTCGCCCAGACCAGCTGGACCGGGGCGTCCTCCCGCGTCACCGTCGAGTTCACCTGCTCGGCGGCGAGGTCCAGCCGGTGGATGACCGCCAGGCCCAGCCCCACGAGCAGGGCGACGGAGGGCAGCAGCAGCGGGTCGGCGTAGGGCGCGAACCGGCGGACGGCGAGGTGCGCCACCAGCCACAGCGCGGTGAACCACGCGCCGAACACCGGCAGCTCGGCGCGCAGGGAGCCGGTGATGGTGAGGTCGACGACCGCCTGCGCGGACAGCGTGATGAGCAGCGCGAAGCCCAGCAGCGCCAGCTCGGTGCCGCGCCGCTTGGGCGACGTCGTCCCGGCCGTGCCGCCGCGCGGGTCGGTGTTGGGGCCCGAGGTCACTTCGCCTCCCGGCAGTCCACTCCGGGTTCGGGCGCCGGGGTCGTCCGCTGGGACGTCGGTGCCGCCTCGGTCGGCTCCGCCGGGACGACCGGCGGCACCTGGCCGTCCGGGGTCACGGTCGCGGAGCTCTGGGCGGCCGTGCTGCTGGCGGCGGCCTCCTCCGGGTCCGGGCACACCGGCAGTCGCTGGTCGCGCAGCATCGTGACGATCCGGTCGGCGTGGCCGGCGTCGGTGGCGTCGATGCCCCGGCGCACCCGGCTGGCGTCGGCCTGGGTGAGGTCGGCGACGGCGAGGTCGGTGACGTCGGAGACCCGGTTGAGGTCCAGGCCCAGCAGCGAGGTGTCCAGGCCGCGGAAGACGGTGACCCGCTCGGCGCCGTCGGCCTCCTGGACCCCGACGAACCAGTTGGTCAGCAGCCAGAGGTAGGCGCCCACGGCCGCGACGGCGAGCAGCACGACCGCGCCGAGGGCCCACAGCAGGCGGCGCCGGCGGCGTCCCGGCACCGGCGCCGCGGCGACCGGAGCCGAGGCCGGTGGGGGCGCGGGCGGCGGGTCGTGCAGGGCCGCCCGTCCGGCGGCCGAACGGGGGTCGACCTCGCGCTGGCCCACGTTGTCGCCGGCAGCGCCGTCGACGACCGGCTCCATCAGCGCGCCGGTGCCGTTGTCCTCGACGACGTCGGCGACGATCACCGTGATGTTGTCCGGCCCGCCGCTGCGCAGGGCCAGCTCGATCAGCCGGTCGGCGGTCGACTGGGGGTCGGGGTCCTGCAGCGCGTCGGCGAGGGTCTCCTCGCTGACCACGCCGGACAGGCCGTCGGAGCACAGCAGGTAGCGGTCGCCGGCGCGGGCCTCGCGCATCGACAGGTCGGGGTCGACGTCCTGGCCGTTGAGGGCGCGCAGCAGCAGCGAGCGCTGCGGGTGGTGGTTGGCCTCCTCGGGCGTGATCCGCCCGTCGTCGATCAGCGTCTGGACGAACGTGTCGTCGTGCGTGATCTGGGTGAGGGCGCCGTCGCGCAGCAGGTAGGCGCGCGAGTCGCCGACGTGGCACAGGGCCAGCCGGCCGCCGGCGAACAGGACGGCGGTGAGCGTGGTGCCCATGCCCTCCAGCTGCGGGGACTCGCGGATCACCTCCCGCAGGTGCTCGCTGCCGTCGAAGACCGCCTCGCGCAGCGACTGGAGCATGTCGCCGGACGGCGCGTCGTCGTCCAGGTGCTCGAGCGCGGCGATGACCACCTTGCTGGCGACGTCGCCGGCCGCGTGGCCGCCCATGCCGTCGGCGACGGCGAGCAGCCGGGGCCCGGCGTACACCGAGTCCTGGTTGTTGCCGCGGACCAGTCCGCGGTCGGATCGGGCCGCGTATCGCAGCGCGAGGCTCATCGGGTCGGGCCTCCGGGGGAGCGGCTGCACCGCGGGTCGGTCATGAGCGCAGCTCCATGGCCGTCTGGCCGATGCGGATCGGCTGCCCGGGAGCCACGAGGAGCGGGCCCTGGACGCGTTGCTGGTCCAGGTAGGTGCCGTTGGTGGAGCCGAGGTCCTCCACGTACCAGGAGCCGCCGCGGTTGGTCAGCCGCGCGTGCCGCGAGCTGGCGAAGTCGTCGGTCAGGACCAGGGTGGAGTCGTCGGCCCGGCCGATGAGGATCGGCTGGTCGCCGAGGGTGATCTTCGTGCCGCTCAGCGGGCCGGCGGTGACCACGAGCGTCTTCGGCCCGCGGGTCTTCTTCCGGCCCGGGGCCGCCGCCCGCGGCGGCACCGAGGCGACCCGCCCGGCGCGGCCGCCGAAGAGGTCGGCCCGCACCACCCGGAACGCCGCGAAGATGAACAGCCACAGCAGCAGCAGGAAGCCGAAGCGGAAGATCTGCAGAACGATCTCGGCCGTCATGGGAGGACCCGCTTCACGCGCCGTCCTGGCGGTAGACCAGCACCGAGTGGCCGATTCGGATGACGTCGCCGTCGGCCAGCGGCTGGCGGGTGATCCGCCGGCCGTTGACCAGGGTGCCGTTGGTCGAGCCGAGGTCCTCGGCGATGGCGGTGCCCCCGTCGAGGACGACGTCCACGTGCTTGCGGCTCACCCCGGTGTCGGGCAGCCGGATGTCGGCGTCGGTGCCGCGGCCGATGACGTTGCGGCCGGTGGTCAGCTCGTGCCGGGTGCCGGGGCCGTCGACGACCAGGACGTGGGTGACGCCCGGCTTGGAGCCGGCGCGGCCGATGACCGCGGAGGGCACCTGGCGGCCGGTGTCGGTGGCCATGCGGCCGCGCAGCGGCGGCAGCGGCGGGATCCCGCCGGTCGCCGGCGGGGACGGGAGGGGCTCGGCCGCGGTGCTCGGGCGGGCCGGGTCGGCGACGTGCGAGCTGACCTCGAAGACGCCGGTCGGCAGGTCGTCGTCCCGCTCCAGGCGGACCTGGACGGCGTCGAAGACCTGGTAGCCCTCGGTCTCGATGTGCTCGGACACCATGTCGGCGAGCTGCGCGGCCAGCTGCTCGGACCACTCGGCGAGGTTGTCGTAGTCGGTCGGACCCAGCCGGACGTCGTAGACGTTGGGGGCCAGCACCCGCCCCTCGCCCAGCACCGAGCGCTGCTCGTCGGCCTCGCGGGTCAGTGCCTTGGCGATCTCGGCGGGGTGGACCTTGCCCTTGAAGAGCCGGGCGAAGGCCAGCCCGACCATGCCCTCCAGTCGCCGCTCGAAGCGCTGCAGCACACCCACAGTCGCTCCCTTGCGCTCGCCCGGACGTCCCGTTCTGCCATCGTTGATCGTAGCCGGGTACGGAGCGGGGGACCGGCCAGTGACCCCACGACGCCCCGGGCGAGCCGGGCCGCGTGCCCCCTCGCCGGGCGGTCCCGGGGTGGCTGCTAGTCTTCTCCCTCGCCAGGGCAAGTGGCGGAATGGCAGACGCGCACGGTTCAGGTCCGTGTGTCCGAGAGGACGTGGGGGTTCAACTCCCCCCTTGCCCACCCACACGACGCAGCGGCCCCGGGGGGATCCCCCGGGGCCGCTGCGCGTTCCGGTGCCCTCGCGGGTTCCGGTGCCTGGTGCGGGTCAGGTCAGCCGGCGCCGGTCGTCGCCGTCCCCGCGCCGCCGTCCGCCGGTCAGCGACTGGGCGAGCAGGACCGCGCCCCAGGGGCCGATGACCCAGATCGGCCACGGGTACAGCAGCTCCCCCGAGGCGATGCACGTGGTGATCCAGACGCCGAGCACGATGACGGCGGTCACGACCCAGTTGCGCCACGCGGCCTGCAGCGAGGGTCCACCGGCCCAGCCGCCCCAGTGCCCGGCGGTGCTGATCCCGTGCACGGACGGCGCCGGCGCCGCGGGCGCGGGGTCGGGGCGCTTCTCGAGGGTCGTGGGCAGGTCGGTGGTGAGTGCGGCCAGCTCGCCGTAGGTGCGGGCGGCGTAGGCGCGGGCCAGCCGGTCGTCGTACTCGGCGACGGTCAGACGGCCGGCGGCCATGTGCTCGCCCAAGAGAGAGGCGACAGCTGCGCGGTCTGCGTCGGCGGCGCGCAGGTGCGGCTCGGGCATCGGGGACCTTCCTGGTTCGGGGACCCCAGTCTCGTCCGCGGGGCCGCGCCGGGTCCACTGACGTCCGTCACGGGTTCCACGTGGAACCCGTCAGGTCCGCTCCGTCCGGGTCAGCCCGCTGCCGGGGTGCCACGACGCCACGACCAGCGCCGTCTTCTCCTCGTTGAGCGCGACGAGCACCACCTGGTCCAGGTCGACGCGGAACAGCTCGAAGTCCCCGGGCCGGCCCTCGAGGCCCGCCGCGCCCGCGAACCGCGCCCACTCCTCGGGGTCGGTGACCTCGGTCGCGCGGCCGGAGAGCTTCGCGTCCGCGCTGAACTCGTCGGGCTCCGCGCTGCCGCTGTGCAGGGCGAAGCGCGGGTCCCGGCGCAGGTCGGCGAACTTGACCGAGTGCGGCATGCCGGCCAGCCAGGGCTCCCCGGCCACGAACTGCATCTCGATGCCGCTCACCCGCGGGGAGCCGTCGGCCCGCAGCGTCGCCAGGACCTTGTGCCGGCGCGCGTCGAAGGCCGCCCGCACCCGGTCGGCGAACTCGGGTTCCGCCGCGGCCACGTCCGCGAAGGTCGACATGCTCGGCATCGTGCACCCGGCGCCCGACAGAACGGGGCGCCCGGACGACGAGACCGCCGATCTCGCACGCTCGGGGAGCGCGGGCCGTGCGAGATCGGCGATCTCGCCGGGAGGATGCGCCGAGGCTTCAGCGGCCGCCCGCGGCCTCCGCCGTCAGGTGCCGGCCGATGACCAGGCGCTGGATCTGGTTGGTGCCCTCGAAGATCTGCATGACCTTCGCCTCCCGCATGTACCGCTCGACGGGGAACTCGCGCGTGTAGCCCGCGCCGCCGAGCACCTGGACGGCGTCGGTCGTCACCTTCATCGCCGCGTCGGTGGCCACCAGCTTGGCGATGCTGGCCTGGCGCGAGTAGGACTTGCCGGCGTCCCGGCGCCGCGCGGCCACGAGGTAGGTGGCCCGCGCCGACTCCACGGCGGCGGCCATGTCGGCCAGCAGGAAGGCCACGCCCTGGTGCTCGGCGATGGGCCGGCCGAAGGTCTCCCGCTCGCGCGCGTAGGCGACGGCGACGTCCAGGGCGGACTGCGCGAGCCCGACGGCGACCGCGCTCACCCCCAGCCGGCCGGAGTCGAGGGCGGCCAGCGCGATGGCCAGGCCGCGGCCGCGCTCGCCGACCAGCCGGCCGGCCGGGACGGGGACGCCGTCGAGCCTGATGGCCGCGGTGGTGGACGCGGTCAGTCCCATCTTCTCCTCCGGCTTCGCGGCGGACAGGCCGGCGAGGTCGGGGGTGAGGTGGAAGCAGGAGATCGCGGCCGGGCCGTCGTCGGGCGTCCGCAGGAAGGTCGAGTAGAAGTCGGCGGAGCCGCCGTGGGTGACCCACGCCTTCTCACCGCCGGCCACCCAGCCCTCGCCGTCGGCCTTGGCGGAGGCGCGCATCGCCCGCGGATCGGAGCCCGCGGAGGCCTCGGAGAGGCAGTAGGCCCCGAGGAGCCCGCCGCCCACCATGTCCGGCAGCAGCTCGCGGCGCTGCGCTGGGGAGCCGAACCGGTCGACCGGGAAGCAGGCCAGGGTGTGCACGCTCACCCCGAGCGCCACGCTCGCCCAGCGGGCCGCGAGCTCCTCGACGACCTGCAGGTACACCTCGTAGGGCTGGCCGCCGCCGCCGACGTCCTCACCGAAGGGCAGGCCGAGCAGCCCCGCCTCGCCCAGGGTCCGGAAGACCTCGCGGGGAAAGCGCTCCTCCCGCTCGTACTGCGCGGCCCGCGGCGCGAGCTCGGCGTCGGCGATCTCGCGGGTCAGGGCCAGCAGGTCGACGGCCTCCTGGGTGGGCAGCTCACGGTCGACCGTCACGTCGTCCCCCTCGGTCCGGAACAGTACCGACAACGATACGGCAGTACTGTCCGACGTTCAGGTCCATGCTGTCCGCCGGGAGGTGCCATGCCGGGAGAGCGTGCGGGCGCGACGACCGACCGGCTGACCCGCCGGCAGGCCGAGCTGCTCGACCAGCTGGAACAGCTGTTCCTCGCCGAGGGCTTCGCGCGGTTCACCCTCGAGGACCTCGCCGTCCGGCTGCACTGCTCGAAGAGCACGCTGTACGCGCTGGCCGGCAGCAAGGAGCAGCTGGCGTCCCGGGTCATCCGGCACTTCTTCCGCAAGGCGACGGCGGCCGTCGAGGCGCGGACGGCGACCGAGCGGGATCCCGCGCTGCGCGTGACCGCGTACCTCGCCGCGGTGGCGCGGGCCCTGGCGCCGGCGTCCCCGGCCTTCTACCGCGACCTGGACGCCTTCCCGCCGGGCCGCGCGGTCTACGAGCGCAACACCGCGAGCGCCGCCGAGCGGGTGCGGGAGCTGATCGCCGAGGGCGTGGCGCAGGGCCGCTTCCGCGAGGTGCACCCCGCGCTGGTGGCCGACACCGTCTCCACGCTGGTGTTCCGCATCGGCCGCGGCGACACCGCGCGGGCCACCGGGCTGGACGACGCCGCCGCCTACCGCGAGCTGGCCGCCCTCCTGCTGCACGGGATCAGCCTGTGAGCGTCGAGCCGGCCGACTGGGACGACCCCGACGTCCAGCGGCTCACCGCCGCGCAGCAGGCCGAGCTGCGGGTGCGGTACGACGGCGCGGGGGAGCCGGGCACCCCGCCGTCCGCCGCGGACGTCAGCGTCGTGCTGCTGGCCCGCGACCCCGACGGGACGCCGGTCGGCTGCGGCGCGCTGCGGGCGCTGGAGTCGGGGGTCGCCGAGGTGAAGCGCATGTACGTCGTCCCGGCGGCGCGCGGCCGAGGGGTCTCGCGACGCGTGCTCGCCGCGCTGGAGACCGCGGCCGCGGGCCGGGGCTGGACGACGCTGCGCCTGGAGACCGGCCCGCGGCAGCCGGAGGCGATCGGGCTGTACGAGAGCGCGGGCTACCGGCCGATCCCGGCGTTCGGCCGGTACGTCGACGACCCGGACGCCGGCTGCTCGCTGTACTACGAGCGCGTGCTCGGAGGGCCGGGCGGGGATGTGGTGGGGTGGCCCCATGAGCGCTGAGTGGCCGCCCACCGAGCCCCGTGAGGTGGAGGTGACCGCCGGCGACGCCCGGCTGGTGGTCGACCTCCGCGGCGGCGGGCTGCGGAGCCTCACCGTGGCCGACCGGGGGGTGCTCGACGGCTATCCGCCGGGCGCGGTCCCGGCCGGACGGCGCGGCGGCCTGCTGTTCCCCTGGCCCAACCGCCTCCGCGACGGGCGCTGGACCTGGCGCGGCCGGCAGCTGCAGCTGGACGTCGCCTCGCCGTCCTCCCCGACCGCCGCGCACGGGCTGGTGTCCTGGCAGCCGTTCGCCGTCCTGGCGCAGCGGGCCGACGCGGTCACCGTCGGCACCACCGTCGAGCCGCGTCCGGGCTATCCGTTCCGGCTGGCGGTGGCCGTCGATGCCGAGCTCAGCCCCGACCGGCTGACGGTCACCGTGCGGGCGCGCAACGCCGGCGACCAGGCGGCTCCGCTGGGCGCCGGGATGCACCCGTACCTCGCCGTCGGGGCCCGGCAGGACGGCGACGTCGGAGCGGCCGAGCTGCACCTGCCCGCCCGCACCGAGCTCGTCGTCGACGGCGGCCTGCCCACCGGCGAGCGCCGGCCCTTCGACGGCGCCGTCGGCCGGATCGGCGACCGCGCGCTCGACACCCCGCTCACCGACCTGGAGCGGGACGCCGACGGCTGGGCCCGGGTCCGGCTGCGCGGCCCGGCCGGCGGGCTGGAGCTGGCCGTGGACCGCGCGTGGCCGTGGCTGCAGGCCTACACCGGCGACACCCTCCCGGAGGGGCAGCGCCGGCGCAGCGTCGCGGTCGAGCCGATGACCTGCCCGCCCAACGCCCTGGCCGACGGCGTCGACCTCGTCGTCCTGGAGCCCGGGGACGAGTGGTCGGGCACCTGGACCCTGACCTGGGAGCGGTGAGGTGCGGATCGCGGAGCTGTGGCGGTACCCGGTCAAGTCGCTGCAGGGGGAGCGCCTGGCCCGCGCCGAGGTGGGGACCGAGGGCCTGGCCGGGGACCGGCAGTGGGCGCTGTTCGACGTCGAGTCCGGCCTCGGACTGACCGCCCGCCGGGTGCCCGACCTGCTGTTCGCCGCCGGCCGGGTGCGCCCCGACGGGCAGGTGGAGGTGGTGCTGCCCGACGGCAGGGTCACCGCCGAGGACGCCGTCCTGTCGGCCTGGCTGGGCCGCCCGGTGACGCTCCGGGCCGCGGCGGACGCCCCGGGCGACCGGCGGTACGAGAACCCGTTCGAGGTCGGGGACGACGACGAGGAGGGCTGGAACGCCTTCACCGGCGCCCGCGGCGCCTTCCACGACAGCTCCCGCGCCCGCGTCTCGCTGGTGTCCACCGGCACGCTGGGCACCTGGGACCGGCGGCGGTTCCGCGCGAACGTCGTGCTGGACGGCGAGGGCGAGGACGCGCTGGTCGGCACGCGGGTGCGCGTGGGCGACGCCGAACTGGACGTCGTCGCCCCGATCCCCCGCTGCGTCATGGTCACCCGCCCCCAGCCCGGCGGCGTCGGCCGGGACACGTCGGTGCTCCGGACCGTGCACCGCGAGCGGGGCGGGATGCTGGCGATCGGGGCCCTCGTCGTGCGGCCGGGCACCGTGGCGGTCGGCGAGGAGCTCGGCGGGGGAGGATGACCGGCGTGCGCACCGTCGAGCTCCGCCCGGGGGAGGACTCCATCCGGCTGGGCCAGCTGCTCAAGCTGGTGGACGCCGTCCCGACCGGTGCCCAGGTGAAGGACGTGCTGCTCACCGGGGCGGTCCAGGTCAACGGCGAGCCGGAGGAGCGCCGCGGCCGGCAGGTCCGCCGGGGGGACGTGGTGTCGGTCGAGGGCATGGAGGACGTGACCGTCGCCTGACAGCCGCGGGCGAGCGTCGGCGATCGACCAGTGTCGTCGTGGGCTGAGCGCGTTCCACGTGGAACGCCGTCTGCCAGGCTGGGGCCATGACGCGCGCGCCGTACCTGTCGGCCCGCCTGCAGGGGTTCGGGACGACGGTCTTCGCCGAGATGAGCGCGCTGGCCGTCGCCACCGGGTCGATCAACCTGGGCCAGGGCTTCCCCGACTACCCGGGCCCGCCCGAGGTGCTGGACGTCGCCCGCGCGGCGATCGGCACCGCGCACGACCAGTACCCGCCGGGCCCGGGCATCCCCGAGCTGCGGGCGGCGATCGCCGAGCACGTGCAGCGCTTCGGCGGGCACGCCTACGACCCGGCCGACGAGGTGCTGGTCACCGCGGGCGCCACGGAGGCGCTGTCCGCCGCGCTGCTGGCGCTGCTCGAGCCCGGCGACGAGGTCGTCCTGTTCGAGCCGATGTACGACTGCTACGCCGCGGGGATCGCGATGGCCGGCGGGGTCGCCCGCCCGGTGCCGCTGCGGCCGCCCGCCTCCGGCGCGGGGCCGTGGACCTTCGACGCCGCCGAGCTGCGGGCCGCCGTCACCCCGCGGGCGCGGATGCTGCTGCTCAACACCCCGCACAACCCGACCGGCAAGGTCTTCTCCCGCGCGGAGCTCGGCACGCTCGCCGCGCTGGCCATGGAGCACGAGCTGCTCGTGCTCACCGACGAGGTGTACGAGCACCTGGTGTTCGACGGCGCCCGGCACGCCTCGCTGGCCACCGTGCCGGGCATGCGGGAGCGCACCCTGGTGGTGAGCAGCGCCGGCAAGACGTTCAACGTCACCGGCTGGAAGGTCGGGTGGATCTGCGGGCCGGCGCCGCTGGTGTCCGCCGTCCGCACCGCCAAGCAGTTCCTGACCTACGTCAACGGCGGGCCGTTCCAGCCGGCCGTCGCCGCGGGGCTGCGGCTGCCCGACGAGTACTTCGCCGGGATCGCCCGCGACCTCGAGTACCGCCGCGACGTGCTGGTGCGCGGCCTGGCCGCGGCCGGGCTGCCGGTGGTGAGCCCGGAGGCGACGTACTTCGCGACGGTCGACGTCCGCTCGGTGCAGCCGGACGGCGACGGCATGGCCTTCTGCCGGTCGCTGCCCGAGCGGGCGGGCGTGGTGGCGATCCCGACCGGGGTCTTCTACGACCCCGCCCACGCGCACCTGGGCCGGCACCTGGTGCGCTTCGCGTTCTGCAAGGGCGACGACGTCCTGGCCGACGCCGTCGAGCGGCTGGGGAGGATGGGCTCGTGAGGATCGCCGTGGTGCAGCACGACATCGTCTGGGAGGACCGGACGGCGAACTTCGCGCGACTCGGGCCGCAGGTGGCCCGGGCGGTGGGCGCGGGCGCGGAGCTCGTGCTGCTCAGCGAGACCTTCTCGACGGGCTTCACCATGACGCCGGGGATCGGGGAGCCCGAGGGTGGCCCGTCGTCGCGGTTCCTGCAGGAGCGGGCGGCCGAGCACGGGGTGTGGGTGGCCGGCAGCTGCCCGGAGGTCGCGCCCGAGGCGGAGCTCCCGTACAACTCGCTGGTCCTGGCCGGTCCGGACGGCACGGTGCACCGCTACCGGAAGCTGCACCCGTTCAGCCACGGCGGCGAGCACGAGCGCTTCCGGGCCGGGGACGAGCCGCTGACGGTGGAGATCGGCGGCCTGCGGGTCACCCCCTTCATCTGCTACGACCTGCGCTTCGCCGACGTCTTCTGGGCCGCGGCGCTGGACACCGACGTCTACGTCGTCACGGCGAACTGGCCGGCCGCGCGGCGGCACCACTGGCAGACCCTGCTGCGCGCCCGCGCGATCGAGAACCAGGCCTACGTCGTGGGCTGCAACCGGGTGGGCGCCGCCGGCGACGGCACCGAGCACGCCGGCGACAGCATGGTCGTCAGCCCGATGGGGGAGCTGCTGGCGACGGCGGCCGGGACCGAGACGATCGTGCTGGCCGACCTCGACCCCGCCGAGGTCGCCGCCACCCGCGACCGGCTGCGCTTCCTGCCCGACCGCCGCTCGTGACGGAGTGCAGGAGCGCAGGTTCCCTGCACTCCCGCACTCCGATGGGCGTCAGAGACCGGGACGGCGCTCCTCGTCGACGGCGATCTCCTCGCGCTGCAACCGCTCGCTGATCTGCTCCTGGCCCTCGACGACCTCGGTGCGCAGCCGCACCCGCTGCACCGGGACCACCTCCACGGAGACCACCGGCCGCTCGGCGTGCAGCACGATCTCCTCGGGCAGCCCGCCTGCGGCGCCGGCGTCGGTCCCCCCGACGGCGCGCCCGGCGGGGGTCGGACCGGCGTCGACCAGAGACTCGCCCGGACCGGCGTCGGGGGCGTCGATCGGCACCTCCTCGACGCGGATCTCCTCGCGCCGGACGGGGACGGTGACCGTCACCTCCTCGGTGATCACGTACTTCACCAGCCGCGCGCGGGTGGTGGCGACCCGCTCGGCGCCGACCCGGAGCTGCTCCTCGCTGCGCGTCATCGCGCGGTCGGCCGCCGGGGCCGGGGGACGCGCGGCGGCACCCGCGGCGGCACCCGCGGTCGCGGCGGCGGTGCTGTCCGTCCGGACGTCCTCCTGGGCCGGCCGGATGTCCTCGACCCGCACGGTGTCCCCCGCGTGCGCGCCCGACGGCTGGACCGCGGTCGTCGCGTCGGCGGCCCCGGCTCCGACGCCGCCCGCGAGGACGTCACCCTGCGCGACGCTGCCCTGCTCCAGGCGGCCACCCTGCGCGACGACGCCGCCGCCCTGCTCCAGGCGATCGCCCTGGGTGAGGCCGCCGTCCTGCTCCAGCCCGCCGCTCTGGCCCAGGCCGTAGTGCCGGCGCAGCAGCGCCTCGTCGTCCGGGTCGAGGTGCTCGCTCGAGACCGACGGGGCGTTCTTGACCGCGTCCTTGGTGACCGGCAGTTGCACCACGCCGTCGGCGAACGTCGCCTCCGCGGCCGGGACGACGGAGTGCCGCACCCCGAACAGCCCGGTGGAGACGGCCACCCAGGTGGGCGCGCCGGTGCGGTCGTCGGTGAAGAAGTGCTCGACCGTGCCGATCTTCTCGCCGTCCGGTCCGTAGGCCGTGCTTCCGATCGCTGCGGACAGCTCTCGCTCGCTCAACATGGGTCGGCTCCCCTCGTCGGGCCCTCTCGGCCTGTGTGGGCAGCGTGCCCAGCGGAGACGGTGGGTGAACATCCCCCGTTGCCCTGCTGACCAGCCGCCTCCTGGCCTACCGTGACTGATCGTGACCACCGAGCACCTGGAGATCGAGCGCAAGCTCGAGGCCGACGACAGCTACGCCGCGCCGGACCTGACCGGCGTCGACGGCGTGGACGCGGTGGGGGAGCCCGAGGAGCAGGCCCTGGAGGCGACCTACTTCGACACCGCGGACCTGCGGCTGCTGCGCAACAAGGTCACGCTGCGCCGCCGCACCGGCGGGTCGGACGCCGGCTGGCACGTGAAGCTGCCGGCGGCGGCCGGCGCGCGCCGGGAGCTGCACCAGCCGGTGGGCCGGGCGAGCCGCACCGTGCCGAAGGCGGTCCTGGCCCCGGTCCTCGGCGTGCTCGGGACGGCGGTGCCGGAGCCGGTCGCCACGCTGCGCACCCGCCGGGTGGTACGCCGGCTGCTGGGCGAGGGCGGCGCGGTGCTCGCCGAGGTGGCCGACGACACCGTGCACGGGACGGCGCTGGGCGCCAACCCCGGGGAGCCGGCGACGGTGACCACCTGGCGGGAGCTCGAGGTGGAGCTGGTCGACGGCGACGAGGCGCTCCTCGACGCGGTCACCGAGCGGCTGGTGGCGGCCGGCGCGCGGCTGTCGGACTCGCCGTCCAAGGTCGGCCGGGTGCTGGCCGGCCGGCTGGGGCAGCCCGGCGGCGCGCCCGCGGGAGGTCCGGGCGACGAGGGCGACGCGACGGGCAGCAGGCGGAAGAAGGGAAAGAAGGAGAAGGCCCGGCAGCCCACCGCCGGGGACGTCGTCCTCGCGGCCCTGGCCGCCCAGGTCGCGGCGCTCCGCGCGGCCGACCTGGCCATCCGCACCGAGCAGCCGGAGGGCGTGCACGACCTGCGGGTGGCCTGCCGCCGCCTGCGGAGCATCACCGCGGCGTTCCGGACGGTCCTCCCGCGGAAGGCCACCGACCCGCTCCGTGCGGAGCTCCGGTGGGTCGGCGGGCAGCTGTCGGCGGCCCGGGACGGCGAGGTGGCCCTGGCGCACCTGCGCGAGCTGGTCGCCGCGCAGCCGCCCGAGCTGGTGCTCGGCCCGGTCGCGGCCCGGTTCCAGCAGACCGAGATCAGTGGGCGCGTCGACGACGCCCGCCGGGTCATCCGCACGCTCACCGACCGGCGCTACCTGCTGCTGCTGGACGCCTTGGCCGCGCTCCTGGCCGACCCGCCGTTGACCGAGTTCGCCGGCGGGCCGGCGCGCGCGGTCATGGCCGACGCGGTCCGGCGCAACGGCAAGCGGTTGCGCCGCGCGGTCACGGCGGCCCGGGAGGCCCAGGGCGAGGAGCGGCACACCGCCCTGCACGCGGTGCGCAAGGCCGGCAAGCGGGTCCGCTACACCGCCGAGGTGGCCGCCGACGTGCTGGGCGGGCCGGCGACCGCGCTGGTGGACTGCCTCAAGGAGGCCCAGGAGACCCTGGGCTCCGCGCAGGACACCGTCGTCACCCGGGAGTACGCCGTCCGGCTGGGCCGCGCCGCGTTCGCGGCGGGGGAGAACGCGTGGACCTATGGCCGGCTGCACGGGCTGGAGGAGGCCCGGGCCGCCCGCGCCGAGGACGCGTTCTGGGAGCTGGAACCGAGGGTCCGCACGGCGGTCCGGGCGGCGGCGAAGAGCTGACCGCGTGTCCCTGATCGGCCTCCTGGGGTTCGCCACCGTCGTCCTGCTGGCCCTGGTGCTCCTGCACGGCTACCTGTGGTGGCGGCTGGTCCGCAGCACCACCCGACCGGGTCGCACCCGGCGCCGGCTCACCCTGCTCGTCGTCGTCCTCGCCCTGCTGCCCGCCGGTGCGGTGGTGCTGCGGCGCGAGGACTCCCCGGTGACCACGGCGCTGCAGTGGGTCGGTTTCAGCTGGCTGGGCCTGGCGTTCTACACGTTCCTGGCCCTCCTCGTGCTCGAGCCGGTGCGCCTGCTGCTGCGCCGGTGGACCCGCCGGCCGGCGCCGGGAGCCCGACCGGTGCCGATGTCCGTCCCCGCGCCCGCGAACGAGGCGGAGTCGGAGTCGGAGTCCGCGCCGGCGGAGACCGTTCCCGACCCGTCGCGGCGGCTGTTCGTCGCCCGCGGGCTGGCGCTCACCGCCGGCGCGGTCGCGCTCGGCACCGCGGGCACCGGCGCCTACCTGGCCAACAGCACCCCCGCCGTCCGGCGGGTGCCGATCACCCTCCCCGGCCTGGACCCGGCGCTGGACGGGCTGCGGATCGTCACCTTCTCCGACGGCCACCTGTCGGCGATGTACGGGGGCCGCCGCTTCGAGCGGCTGGTGGAGACGGTCAACGCCCAGCGGCCGGACGTCGTGGCGATCGTGGGCGACCTGGTCGACGGCGAGGTCGCCGAGCTGCGCGAGGAGGTGGCGCCCCTGGCCGATCTGGTCAGCGAGCAGGGCGTCTTCTTCGTCACCGGCAACCACGAGTACTTCGTCGACACGACCGCGTGGCTGCGGCACCTGCCCACGCTGGGCGTCCAGGTGCTGCGCAACGAGCGGGTGCCGATCCGTCGCGGCGGCGCCTCGTTCGACCTGGCCGGCATCGACGACCGGACGGCGGAGGGCTCGGGCATCCCGGGTCACCGGGCCGACCTCGACGCCGCGCTCGACGGTCGGGACGACGCCACCCCCGTGGTGCTGCTGGCCCACCAGCCGTGGATGGTCGACCAGGCCCGCGCCGCGGACGTGCAGCTGCAGCTGTCCGGCCACACGCACGGCGGGCAGCTGTGGCCCTTCGACTACGCGATCCGGCTCGACCAGCCCGCCGTGCAGGGGCTGTCCCGGTCCGGGGACACCCAGCTGTTCGTCACCACCGGCGCCGGCTTCTGGGGCCCGCCGATGCGGATCGGTGCGCGGCCCGAGGTGGCCGTCATCGAGCTGCGCGCGCCGTGAGCAGTCAGAGCTCGTGCAGCGCGGCGAGGACCTCGGCGGCGACGTCCTCGAGGGGGCGCTGCCCGTCGCCCTCGGCCCAGCGCACCAGGATCTGGGTGTAGGCCGACAGGCTGGCGGTCACGACGATCTCGGCGGCGACGGCGGGGCGCGGCTCGTTCTGCACCAGGCCCACGATCATCTCCGCGGTGGCCCGCTCGAAGGTCGCCGCCCGCGTGCGCAGCCCCGGCGTCCGGACGACGATCCGCCACCGGTCGAGCAGCTCCTCCCGCTCCTGACCGCGGAACGAGCCCAGCCAGGCGAGGATCGCCCGGCGCATCCGCTCGGCGAGGGTCAGCCCGTCGTCCTGGGCGGCCAGCACGCGCTCGAGGTCGCCGCGCTCCGGCATCGGGAGCACGACGTGCTCCTTGCTGGGGAAGTGGTCGTAGAACGTCGGGACCGAGACCTGCGCGGCGGCCGCGATCTGCCCGACGGTGACCCCCTCGAACCCACGCTCCTGGAACAGCTCCATGGCGGTGCAGTAGATGCGGCGATGGGTCTGCGCCCGTCGGCGGGCGCGGTGGTCCGGGCACGGCGAGGTCACGGGGTCCCATCCTCCGTTGCCGACACCGCCACATCCTGACCGGACCGTGTGGTTTCGATCTCAACGGTTCCGCGACGCGGAAGTTCCGTTCCTCTCCGAGGATGGAACACAGACGTCTCAGATGACAAGACGTCTAGGCGTCCTAGTACCTTCGGAGCCGTGAGCAGCGGCGGAACGGGACCGAAGTACCTGTCGGTCCGGGAACACCTGCGACGGCGGGTCTCGGCCCTGCCCGAGCAGACGCTGCTGCCGCCCGAGCCGGTGCTGTGCGCCGAGTACGGGGTCAGCCGGATCACGCTGCGCCGCGCCGTGGACGGGCTGGTGGCCGACGGGCACCTCGTCCGCGAGCAGGGCCGCGGCACGTACGTGACCCGCCCCGCCATCCGGCACGAGTACCGGGAGAGCTTCGTCCACCGCATCGCCGGCTTCAGCTCGGTGATGACCGAGCAGGGCGCGCAGGTGGGCACCGCCGTCCTCACCCAGCGGGTGGTCCCGGTGCAGCCGCCGGTCGCCGCGGAGCTGGACCTCGAGCCGGCGACCGACGTCGTCGAGCTGGTCCGCCTCCGCAGCCTGGACGGCGTGCCCAACCACATCGCGCACAGCTTCATGGCCGCCACGGCCTACCCCGCCGCCGCCGACGCGGACTTCAGCCAGGGCTCGCTCTACGACTACCTGCGGCGGGAGTACTCGGCCGACCTGGCGCACGCCCGGATCGTGGTCGACGTCGGCACCGCCGGCCCGGAGGAGGCCGACGTGCTGGGGGTGGTGGCCGGCTCGCCGCTGCTCGTCGTCCGGACGACGGTGCGCGACCGGGACGGCCGGCCGCAGGTGCACAGCTTCTCCCGGCTGCGCCCCGACGTCAGCCAGGTCGAGTTCGAGGTCTCGGTCGGCGGCCGCTGAGAGGACCCCCTGCCCCCCACCACTCGCAGGCTCGCGGCGGGACCCTGCAGGGGGCCGGGCGAGTCGGTGGCCACGGCGGCTCAGGCCGGGGCCAGGTCGAGCACCATCCGCACGAAGGCGGCCCGCTCGCGGGCGCGGGCGACCGCGCCGTCGGTCACCGGCTCCATGACCAGCGACAACGGCATGGTGGTGCACGGGTAGCGCAGGAGGGCCGCGGTCAGCACCCCGGCCGTCAGGTCGGCCAGGTCCAGCTCGACCCCCTCGGCCGCCAGCCCGTCGCGGTAGGCGGGAACGGCGGCGTCGAGCAGCCCGGGGACCTCCGCGGCCGGGCCGACCCCGGCCTCCGCGCGCCCGAACACCAGCGGGAGCAGGTCGAACCCGGCCGTCGCCGGCCCGGTCATCCCCCAGTCGATCAGCACGAGCTCCTCGGGCCGGCGCCGCGGGCGCAGCAGGTTCATCGGGGTCGCGTCGCCGTGGGCGGGCAGCAGCGGCAGCCGGGCGAGCCGGGCGTGCACGTCGCCGACGCGGCGGGCGAGGGCGCAGACCTCCTCGCGGAGCGCGGCGACCTCCGGCAACCGGAACAGCGGGTGTGCCCAGGTGTCGTCCGCCAGCAGCCAGGGGACCGCCCAGGTGCCGAGCTGCTCGTCCCGGTAGCCGGTGAGGAAGTCGCCCCCGGGGACCGGCGCCGTGGGCGGCGCGCCCACCCGCCGGGCGGCCAGCCGGCCGAGGGCGGTGGCGGCCCGCACGGTGTCCCTGGCCGTCCAGTGGTCCTCGACGGGGTCGGCGTCCTCCAGCCACAGCGTCAGCCGGTCGCCGTCCTGCTCGTGCAGCGCGACGACCTCCGGCATCCGCATCCCCGGCGGCATGAGCCCGGCGACGTCCGAGGTGAGGACGTCGGCCTCGAGCCGCCACGGGATGACGGCGTCCAGGTGGGCGCGGGCGTCGTCCGGCATCTGCGGGGGCAGTCCGTACCGGGCGGCCTGCAGCTCCTTGGTGACCAGCCGCAGGTCCAGGGCCGCGGCACCGTCCGAGGCCGCCACCCGGACCCGGGTCAGCGCGCGCGTGGTCGGCGCGGAGATGGCGTGCGCGATCGGGGCGCAGGTCACCGTGTCGACGGTGAGGGACGGGCGGCCGGTCCAGCGGCGCAGGGCCGCCAGGAGGTCGGCGGAGGGCAGGCCGCCCGGCAGGCCGGTCACCGGACCGGGCGGGGGGCCGAGGGGCGGTACGGGTACCGCGGCCGCGGCAGGAGGAGGGACCAGCGGTACATCGCGGGGAGGGTCGTCATGGCAGACCTCGTGGAATGATGGTCAAGCACCTTGTCTGACGGGGAGATGGTGAAGCAGCTTGTCCACTGTTGTCAACGACCGCGCCGAGCTCCCGGTGTCGATGCTCTTCGAGGTGGCGATGCGGCGGGTGCGCGACGAGCTCTACGCGCTCAGCGACGACCGCTATCCGGGACTGCGGTCGCGGCACTACCGGCTGCTGGCCCTCCTGCCCGCCGAGGGGGAGCGGGTCAGCCGGCTCACCGAGGACAGCGGGCTCACCAAGCAGGCGCTGGCGCAGGCCCTGGCGCCGCTGGAGGCGGGGGGCTTCGTCGAGGTGCTGCCCGACCCCACCGACCGGCGGGCGCGGCTGGTGCGGCTCAGCCCGCTCGGCCGGGAGGCCAACCAGGCGGTGCGGGACCGGCTGGGCGACGTGGAGCGGGAGTGGGCGTCCCGGGTCGGCCCCGACCGCTGGGCGCAGGCGCGCGCCGTGCTGGCCGACCTCGCCCTCGCCGGGCCGCCGGGGCGCGCCGACTAACGTCGGGACGTCGACCGGGACCGCCCCGGCGACGACGTCCCGGAGGTCCCATGCCGCAGCCGGTCACCGCCAGCGGCACCCGCGAGGTGCCCTACGACCGGGGCCGCGTGTGGCAGGCGCTGGCCGTCCTCGCCCCGTACTGCGCCGTCTGCGACGTCTCCTACGTCGTCGACGGGGACGGCGCGCCCGGCCGGGGCACCCGGTTCGTCTGCGTGCCGGGCCGGCTGGCCGAGGACGAGCAGCCGCGGGCCGGCGCACCCCGGGGCGAGATCGTCGAGTGGGAGCCGCGCCGCCGGGTCACCACCCGGCTGGAGCTCACCCCCGAGACCTGGACGACGCGGATAGAGCTGGCCGACGCGGGGACCGGCGCCACGCGGGTCACCATCACCGTCAGCCACGAGGCCAGGACCGGGGGCCGGCTCGTGCAGCGGGTCATGCGCAGCAGCGTGCGGCAGATGGTGCAGCGCACCGTGGACGGGGAGCTGGACAAGCTCCCGCAGCACGTCGAGCATCTCCCCGAGGGCTGACCTCACCCGATCCGGGGACCCGGCGTGTGCTCCGGTGATCTTGGGGTATCCCTCTCGCCGATCGGGTGTGCCGAGTGGCCGCCCGCAGGTGCTAGGAGAGGACACACATGATCGGGCAGATCATCGGTCTCATCGTGGTCGGGTTGATCATCGGCGCGCTGGCCCGGCTCATCAAGCCGGGCAAGCAGCGGCTGAGCATCCTCGCCACCCTGCTGCTGGGCGTCGTCGGCGCCATCATCGGTGGCGTGATCGGCGGTCTGATCAACGACCGCACGAACATCTTCGAGCTCAACGTCCTCGGTTTCATCATCGCCGTGATCGCGGCGGTGCTGCTGGTGGGCGTCGCCGAGGGCCTGTCCGGCGGCCGCAACCGCGCCGTCCGCTGACGCCGGGCGTCCGGGGGACTCAGCGCGAGACCGAGTACCCCGGCGCCGACCCACCGTGGGGGTCGGAGTCCCCGGCCCCACGTGATCGATCATCGACCCAAGAGGAAGGCGTCATCGTGGAGATCATCGGAGTCATCGTCGCAGGCATCATCATCGGGCTGCTGGGCAAGTTCGTCGCTCCCGGCGACCGGGACAACATCCCGCTCTGGTTGACCGTGATCTGCGGCATCGCCGGTGTGCTGATCGGCTACTACCTCGCTGCTGCCCTGGGGGTCGACGCGACCAGCGGTATCGACTGGATCCGGTGGATCATCAGCATCATCGTCGCGGCCGTCCTGGTCATGATCGCGGCGACCGTCACGGGACGCCGCGGGCACCGCGCCGTCCGCTGACCTGGTGGCCGGGGGACTCAGAGCTCGACCGAGTCCCCCGGCGCCAGCCGGCTGTAGGGGGTCGGCGTGCCCGGCCCCCGCTCCCCGAGCAACCCCCCGACGACGCCCAGCCCGGCGTCGTTGAGCAGTCCGTCGTGCACCGCGAACGCCTGGTCGGCGTCGACCGCCCGGACGTAGTCGATGACCTCCGAGAGCTTCGACCACGGCGCGTGCACCGGCAGCAGGAGCGTGGCCACCGGCTCGTCCGGGACGGTCAGCGCGTCTCCCGGGTGGAACACCTGCCCCGCCACGAGGAACCCGACGTTCGGGACCCGCGGGATGTCCGGGTGGACCACCGCGTGCAGCTCGCCGTGCACGGTCACCTCGAGTCCGGCCACCGTCACCGCGTCGCCGTCGCCGACCACGTGCACCCGCGACCCGAGCCCCTCCAGCTGACCGGCCACCGACCCGGTGGTCCAGACCTCCAGCGCGGGGTCGGCGTCCATCGCCGACCGCAGGACGTCAGGGGCGAAGTGGTCGGCGTGCTCGTGCGTGACCAGGACGGCGGTGGCCCCGCCGAGGACGGCGGGGTCGGTGAACACCCCCGGGTCGATGACCACCCGCTGGCCGTCCTCGCTGAGGACGACGCAGGCGTGACCGTGCTTCGTCAGCTCCATGCCCGCATCCTGCCGTGCGGTCCCGCGCCCCGCTGAGGGCCGGCGGGCTCACCCGTCCGGGGGACACCGGGGCCGCACCCCGTGTCCCCGGGCCGCCGGGCTGCCGTATCGAAGGGCATGAGCACGCCCACCCTCGCCCCCACCCTCGTCGCCGCCCGCAGCCGGGCGCACGGCCCCACCGCCGCCCTGTGGCACGCCGTCGAGCTGCACCGCCCCACCGCCGAGATCGACGGGGCCTGCGAGCTCACCGTCTGCGGATCGCTGGCGCGGGTCACCACCGACGAGCAGTGGCCGACCACCGCCCGCGACACCTGCCCCGCCTGCGTCGTCCTCACCCGCTGAGCGGAGTCGGTGGGCGCAGGAGAGTGCGCCCCTCCCACTCCGCTCAGGAGTCCGCCAGCTCGGCGCGGAGTCGGGCCAGCAGGTCCGACCGGGTGCTCGCGCCCAGCCGCTGCCGCATCCGCGAGACGTGGTGCTCGACGGTCTTGGCCGAGATGTAGAGCCGCGCGCCGATCTCCCGGTAGGTCTGGCCGGCCACGACCAGCCGGGCCACCTCCCGCTCCCGCTCGCTGAGCGCCCCGGTGGCTCCCGCCGGCACCGGACCGGCGTCGTCCACGACCGGGCCCGGGGTGGCCGGTGCCGCCTCGCAGCCGGCGCTGTCGGCCAGTGAGCGGGCGCAGCCCAGCAGCACCGCGCGGTCCTTCTGGTCGGTCGCCCGTGCCGCGGCCTGCCCGGCCAGCCGCGAGCCGTCCCAGCCCAGTCCGACCGCGGTGAGCTGCTCGGCCGCCGCCACCACGCTGGGCGCGTCGATGTCACCGGCCAGCACCCGCGTCCACGACCGCCCCGCCCGGGCCAGCGTGGCCGCGTGCGGACTGGTCCGCGCCGCCGCCACCAGCGCCGCCGCGTGCGGGCGCAGCGCCGCCGGGTCGTCGGTGATGATCGCCGCCTGCGCGCCGCTCCAGTGCAGCGACGCCGCCCACAGCTGGGGCTCGCCCAGCCGCGCCAGCAGCGCCTGCGCCTCGGCCAGGTGCGGTCGCACCCGGTCGCCGTCCTCCAGCCGGGCCGCGGCGATCACCAGCTCGCCCAGGGGCAGCAGGGTGAACAGGTCCACCGGGTGGCGGACCAGCGCCTCGCGTGCCCGCACCCACGCCCGCACGAGCCCGGGCACGTCGCTGCTGCGCCGGGCCAGCCCGACCTCCAGCGCCTGGAGGAACACCTCGTCCCGCGGCTCGAGCGCCGTGCCGGCTCCCGCCGCCTCCTGCGCCGTGTCGCCCCGAGCCGAGTCCTGCGCCGCCGCCATCAGCTCCCGCGCCCGCGACATCCGGCCGCCCAGCATCGCGATCCAGGCCAGCAGCAGCCGGTGCCGGGGCCGGCACGGCGCGCCGCCCAGGTCCGCGTCGACGGCGCGCTGCAGCACCGACTCGGCCACCCGCAGCTCCCCGCTGTGCAGCGCGACCAGCGCGGCCAGCGCCGCCGGGGTGTCCACCAGCAGGGCGGTGCGGCCGACCGGCTCCAGCAGCGCCGCGGCCCGGGTGAGCGTGGACAGCGCCGCGGCGATGTCGTCGGCGGCGTTCTCGCCCGTCCGCAGCGACTGCGCCACCCCCTCGGCCGCCAGCCGCTCGCTGACCGCGAGCACCGTCGGCGCCCCGCGGCCGGGCCCGGCCTCCGCGAGGACCGCGCGCGCCTCCTCGGCGGCTCCGGTGGCCAGCAGCGCCAGGGCCGCCGAGCCCGCCCGGTCCGGGCCGGCCAGCCGGCTCAGCTCCGCCGCCTGCGTCAGCATCCCGCGCTGCGCCAGCACCGCCGCGGCCACGCCCGCGGCCCGGGAGCGGTCCGGCGCCGACTCGTCGGCCAGCGCGGTGTCGGCCCAGTGCAGCGCGCCGTCGAGGTCCCCGGCCAGCGCCGCGGCCTGCGCCCGGCGGGCGGCCAGCCCGGCCCCCGGCGCACCGCAGGACACCGCCGCGCCGAGCAGCTCGGCGGCCAGCGCGGGGTCGGCCGCCAGGGCCGCCTCCCCGTGCCGCTCCAGGAGCCCGGCCGCGCGCGGGTCGCGGACCCCGTCGGCGGCCAGCCGGCGCGCCAGCTCCACCGGCTCCTCACCGCGGTCCACGAGCGCCGCCAGCAGTTGCCGCCGGGTGCGCCGGGTGACGTCGGGCGGCGTCGTCCCGAGCAGCACGTGCGCCGCCATCGGGACCAGTGCTCCGCTGGGGAGCAGCAGGCCGGTCGACCGGGCGGCCCCGATCAGGTCCGCCGCGTCCAGCGCCGGCAGACCCAGCAGGCCGCCCAGCACCTCGTCGTCCAGCGGTGCGCCCGCGGCGACGGCGTGCAGCAGCGCCCGGGTCTCCTCGTCCACCGCCGCCAGGGCGGCCCGCACCCGGTCGGTGACCTCCGCGGGCACCACCAGCCGGGCCGGCCGGCCGAGTTGCGGGCGGGGCGGCCCCCCTCGCCGGGCGATCGCCCGCAGCAGCGCGTGCGCGAGGGCGGGCAGGCCGCCGGTCTGGGTGAGGACGGCGTCGACCAGCCCCGCGGGCACGGCGTCCCCCAGGTGCTCGCCGGCCCAGCACTGCACCAGCGCCCGGTCGCCGTGCCCCAGGACGACGGCGCGGCGGTCGGCGCCCAGCCGGCGCAGCAGGCCGGCCAGCGGTGCGGGCCGGGGCCACGGCCGGAAGGCGAGGACCACCCGCGCACCGGGCGCGGCCAGCGCGGCGTCGACGAATGCGGCCTCCGCCGCGGTCAGCCGGTGGGCGTCGTCGACGACGACGGCGTACGGCCCGGACGGCGGCGCGGCGCCCGGGTCGACGACGGGGACGCCGGCCCGCTCGTAGGCCGCGGCCAGCTCCGCCAGCAGCAGCGTCTTCCCGGTGCCGCCGGGGCCCTGCACGGTGATCGCGGCGGAGCTGCCCGTGGCCAGCTCGCGCACCGTCTCCGGTCCGCAGCCGGCGAGGGTGGGGCCCGCGGTGGCGACGTCGGCGGTCACACCGCCCCCGGGACGGCGGGGGTGTCCCCGGTGGCCGCCGGGATCTCGGGCGCGGGGCCGGCGGGCGGGTCGGTCGCCGGCGGGTCGGCCGGCGGCGGGTCGCCGCCCGGCGTCTCCGTGGGCGGCTCCTCGACCGGGGGACCGGGCGGTGGGTTCGACGGCGTCGGGGACGGCGTGCCGCCGGGCGTCTCGACCGGGGTGCCCGAGGGCGGCGGGGTCGGCGGCTGCGCCGGGGTCGGCGCCGGCGTGCCGGGAACCGGGGACGACGTGGGGGCCGGGGCGGGTCCGGTCGGTGCGCGGCTCCCCGGGGCGGGGGCAGCGGGCGGGCGGGGCGCGGTCGGGCGGGGCGCGGTCGAGGGGGCGATCCGCCGTTCCGGCGCGGCCGCGTTGCGGGCGGCCGCCTCGGAGAGGGCGCCGGCCAGTCCGCGGCCCGGCAGTCCGGCTCCGGGGTCGGTCGCGGGCACCCGCCCCGCGCCCCCGGCGCCGCTGCCGCCGGTCGGGGTGCCCGCTGCCGGTGGGAGCGGCGCCGGCGTCCCGTCTCCGCCGGCCGGGCCGGCCGCCTCGACGTCCCGCTCCCCGGCCACGGTCCCGGCCTGCTCGTGCCCGGCCGGCGCCGCCGTGCCGCCGACCCCGAGCACCCCGGCCAGCGTCGGCGGCAGCAGCACGATGCCGAGGAAGGCGCCGGTCACGACCGCACCGCGGCGCAGCCGGGCGTTCCGGGCGGATCCGGTGGGGCGGGGCGCCGGCCGCCCGGCCCCGCCGCGGGGACGGCGCCCGGCGCGGGGGACCGGCACCGGCCCCTCGACGGCGAGCAGGGCGGGCTCCCCGGCGGGGAGCTCGACCGCTCCGGCCGGGATGGGCGCGAGGGCCTCGGCGGCGATCGCTCCCGCGGCGAGTGCGGCGGCGCCGAGCGCGGCGGTGACCCGGGGGTCCGGGCCGACGACCAGCGGGCGGCCCAGCTCGCCGGAGAGCACCTCGGCCACCAGCGGCACGCGGACCCCGCCGCCGGCCAGCACCACGGCGTCCAGGCGTTCCTGGTCCACCCCCGCCGCGGCGATCGCGGCCCGCAGCACCGCCGCCGACGCCCGGGCGGGTCCGTCGAGCAGCTCGTCGAGCTCCTCCCGGGTGACCCGGACCGATCCCTGCCCGAGGTCGACGGGCACGGCGGTCTCCGTGGACAGCGCCTCCTTGGCCTCGACGCACACGGCCCGCAGCGCCCGGGCCCCCTCGGGCGCGCCGACGGTCGCGTGGGGGCGGACGAGGCCCAGCACCAGGTCGTCGACGTCCCGCCCGCCCCACGGCAGCGGAGCCGGCGGGACGGCGAGGTGCCCGAGGGGCTCCTCGGCGGTCGGGCCCACCACGGCGGTGTCCAGCGTGCCGGCGCCGAGGTCGTACACGGCGACGGTCGGCTCGGCGGGCAGGTCACCGGTGGTGACGTGGTGGTGGACGGCGGCGACGGCGGCGGACACGAGCGAGAAGCGGGGGACGCCGGCGGCCTCCAGGGCGCGGGCCAGCACGTCGCGGCGGTGCGCCGTCCAGGACGGCGGCACGGTGACCACGGTCCACGCGTCGGGGGAGCCCGTGTCCCGGGCGGCGTGCTCCCGGACCCGCTGCACCGCGGCGGCCACCAGGTCCTCGGCCGCGACGGGGACGTCGCCGGCGTAGACCGGCACGGGGACGCCGACCCGGGCCATCGCCCGGTTCCCCGGGTCCCCGAGGGGGAGCGCCTCGGCCGCGCTCCCTCCCGGGCGGGTCCCGCACACCGCGGCGGAGACCGTTCCGTCGCCGATGTCGATCCCCAACCCGTACTCGCCGTCGCGCACAGGGCCCCCCGGTCCGTTCTCGCTCGCCCCGGGGTCCCTCGTCGGACCGGCCGGGCGTTCGGACGTTATGGGGCGCCCGCGCCTCCTGTCCCAGCCGACCCCCGTGTTCGGCGCATGCGGTGCGTGAGGGAAGGGCGACACCCCGCAGCCCCTCACCCGCAGTCATGGGCCACGCCCGAGGAGTCATCGACCCCCCCGGGGCTCCCGGGGGCCACCCCCCAACGGGTCCCGGACGACAGGGGGATCGGACCCGATGCCGGGGGGCGGCCTCCCCGCTGGAGTGGTCCCAGCAGCCGGCCGATGCGGACGGCTCGACGACCACGACCCAGGAGTGCCAGTCATGTCGACCCTCGCGAGCACGCTCCTCGACTTCATCCTCGACCTCCTCCGCGACCCGGAGCGGGCCGCCGCCTACGAGGCCGACCCGCAGGGCGAGCTGGCCGCCGCCGGCCTGGCCGACGCCACCCCGGCCGACGTCGCCGCGCTCACGCCGATGGTCACCGACCACGCGACCGTCGGTGGCTGGGGCGGCCGCGACCGCTGCGACGACGACGACCGCGACGGCGCCGTCCGCGGGGCCAGCCGCGGCGACCGGGACCACGACGACGACTCCGACGACCGGAGCCCCGCCCGCCGGGACGACGACCGGCGCGACGACTCCGACTCCCACGAGGACCACCACGGCGGCGTCAGCCCGGCTCCGCACGCGCCGGCTCCGGCGGCCGGGTCGGAGACCGTGGTGATCACGCACCTGCAGAACATCCAGTACACGAACACCGAGACCCACGTCTCGATCGACGCCGCCCACAGCATCTGGGTCAGCGGCGACGCGCAGGCGATCTTCGGCGACGACAACGTGGTCGCCGGTGGCGGCGGCGTCGCGCTCGGCGAGGACGCCCGGCTCGACGTGGACGTCGACCTCGAGGCCGACGGCGACCTCGTCGTGGGCAACGGCAACAACGTCGGCAACGACGTCGACGCCGACAATCTGGTGACCGGCGACTCCAACAGCGTCGGCAACACCACGGTCGAGCTCGACGACAGCCCGGTCAACGTCGGCAGCGGCAACCAGGCCGTCGACAGCCTCAACGGCAACGACATCGGCAGCCACAACGAGGACAACGACGTCATCGCCGACCGCGGCGGTCAGGTCGGCGACAACTCCGCCGTGGTGGTCGACGACGTGACGGTGGTCAACGACTCGTCGAACGTCGGCAACACCACCACCGTGACCGACAGCTACGACGACGAGTCGGTGGACGTCGACGTCGAGGTGGAGGACAGCTTCACCACCGACAACAGCGTCAACGACTCGCTGAACGGCAACGACCTGTCCGACGACGACACCACCACGACGGTCACCGACGAGAGCGTCAACGTCGAGGACAACGAGCTGGCGATCGGCGGCGAGAACGCCAACACCGGCTCCCAGGAGGACGCCGCCAACGACGAGTTCGAGTTCAGCTACGAGCCCGAGATCGAGTACACCGACGATCGGGACCTCGTGGACGGCGACGTGACGATCGACGACTGACCCCCGATCCGCCCCCGGCCCGGGTGCCCCAGGGGGCCCCCCGGCCCGGTCGCGTCCGGGCTCCGCCCGGGGCGGGTGGTAGACCGGGCTCTGGCGAGGAGGGGACCGTGGCGACGTCGGCACAACTGCTCCAGCGGGCGATGGCGCTCGCCGAGCTCTGCGAGCGGCCGGACCTGCACCGGCGGCTGGTCCAGGCGCGGGCGCGCAGCGAGGCGCCGGGCGTGCGCGTCCTCGTGGTGGGCGAGCCGAAGCAGGGCAAGAGCTCGCTGGTCAACGCCCTGGTGGGCGCGCCGGTCTGCCCCGTGGCCGACGACGTCGCCACCGTCGTCCCCACGGTGGTGCGGGCCGGCCAGGCCCCCCGGGCCACCCTCGTGCTCAGCACCGGGCCGGACGCCGACGCCGCGGACGTGCCCACCGAGCGGGTGCCGGTGCCGATCGACCAGGTCGCCGCCCGCGTGACCGGTCGCGGCACCGAGCGGCTGGTGCAGGCCGAGGTGGAGCTGCCCCGCCGCCTGCTGGAGGGGCTGGAGCTGGTGGACACCGCCGGCGTCGGGGGGATCGGCACGGCCCGCGCCCTGCGGACGGTCGACCTGCTGCCCAGCGCCGACGCGGTCGTGCTGGTGTCCGACGCCAGCCAGGAGTTCACCGCCCCCGAGATGGCCTTCCTCGAGCAGGCGCGGGCGCTGTGCCCCACCGTCGTCTGCGTCCTCACCAAGACCGACGCCTGCCCGCAGTGGCGCACGGTCGCCGAGCTCGACCGCGGCCACCTCGCCGCCCGGGGCGTGGACGCGCCGCTGTTCCCCGTCTCCGGCGCCCTGGCCCAGCTGGCCGTGCAGCACCGCGACCGGGAGCTGCACGAGGAGTCCGGGATCGGCGCGCTGGTGGACCACCTGCGCCGCGAGGTCGTCGACCGCGCCGAGGCGCTGGCCCGGCGCTCGCTGGTGCACGACCTGGCGGCCGTCACCGAGCACCTGTCCCTGGCGGTGCGCTCGGAGCTCGCCGTCCTGGAGGACCCGGCCGGCCGGGAGGAGCTGGTGCGCGGGCTGGAGGAGGCCAAGGCGGCCGCCGACGACCTGCGCCGCCGCTCGTCGCGCTGGCAGCAGGTGCTCAGCGACGGGGTCACCGACCTGCTCAGCGACATCGAGTTCGACCTCCGCGACCGCTCCCGGGTGGTCACCCGCGAGGCCGAGGAGGCCATCGACGCCCAGGACCCCGGCCCGATGTGGCCCGAGCTGGCCGAGTGGCTCGACC
This sequence comes from Geodermatophilus sp. CPCC 206100, assembly GCF_048569675.1. Classification (NCBI taxonomy): domain Bacteria; kingdom Bacillati; phylum Actinomycetota; class Actinomycetes; order Geodermatophilales; family Geodermatophilaceae; genus Geodermatophilus; species Geodermatophilus sp. CPCC 206100. The sequence continues at coordinate 12,063 of NZ_JAQISV010000032.1, read as the reverse complement.
GCCGGATCGCCGCCGCCGTCGCCGACAGCTACGTGTGGGCCGAGCAGCGCTCCGAGTGGCTGGCGGAGCGGGTCATCGAGCAGTTCGCGCGGGACGGCGGGGCCGCCGTCCCGGCGCTGTCGGTGGGCGCCGCCGGCGAGGCCCTGGCGGCGCTGGTCGACCTGCCGGACATCGACGACGGGGCGATGACCCTGCGGGAGCGGACCCTGATCGGCCTGCGCGGCTCCTACACCGGCGTCCTCATGACCGGGCTGGTGACCAGCCTGGCCGGGCTGGCCATCATCAACCCGTTCTCCCTGGCCGCCGGCCTGCTGCTGGGCCGCAAGGCCTACAACGACGACCGGAAGCAGCGAATCGCCCGCCGCCAGTCCGAGGCGAAGACCGTCGTCCGGCGGCACCTCGACGAGGTGGTCTTCCAGGTCGGCAAGCAGCTCAAGGACCGGCTGCGGACGGTCTCGCGCACCCTGCGCGACCTCATCACCGACACCGCCGAGGAGATGTCCCGGTCGCTGGCCGACGCCGTCGCCGCCGCCCAGCGCTCGACCAAGGAGGCGACCGCCGAGCGGGAGGCGCGCATCCGGGCCCTGCGGCTGCGGCTGGAGCAGCTGGACCGCCTCTCCGGCGAGGTCCGGCAGCTGGGCCGGGCGGCGGTCGCGGCGGCATGACGCCCGCCGGACCCCCGCTGCTGGACGGCGTCCGGGCACTGCTGGACGAGGCCGCCGGGTGCTACGCCGAGCGGCCCGAGGTGGCCGAGCGGCTGCACGCGTCCCGGCGGCGGCTGGACGAGCCGCTGCGTCTGGCGCTCGTCGGCCGCGTGAAGTCGGGCAAGTCGACCCTGCTCAACGCGCTGGTGGGGACCCGGATCGCGCCCACGGACGCCGGCGAGTGCACCCGCGTGGTCACCCTCTACCGGCACGGCGCCACCCCGCGGGTGGTGCTGCACGACACCGACGGCGGCCGACGGACCCTCCCGGTGCGCCGGGCCGACGGCGGGCTGCGGCTGGACCTGGGCGGCACCCCGACCGAGGAGGTCGCGCACCTCGTCGTCGACTGGCCGGCGCCCGACCTGCTGCCGGCCACGGTGGTCGACACGCCGGGCATCTCCTCGCTGTCGGGGGCCACCAGCGCCCGCACCCGGACGTTCCTCGACGGGGAGGCGGGGCTCGCGGGGGCCGACGTGGTCGTCTTCCTCACCCGCCAGCCGCAGCCGGAGGACGTCGCCGTCCTCGCCGCCTTCCAGGCCGGCACCGAGGCCGGCCCGGCGCACACCACGACGATCACCGTGCTCTCCCGCGCCGACGAGGTGGGGGCCGGCCGGCTCGACGCGCTGCTGGCGGCCGGCGCGGTGGCCCGGCGGATGTCGGAGGACCCGCAGCTGGCCGCGGTGAGCTCCGCGGTGGTGCCGGTCGCCGGCCTGGTCGCGCTGGCCGGCCGGACGCTGCGGCACGCGGACCACGTCGCGCTGCACGCCCTCGCCACGGCCGACGCGGCACAGGTGTCGTCGATGCTGCTGACCGCGGACCGGTTCTGCCGCCCCGAGACCCCGGTGCCGCTGTCGGCCGAGGTCCGGACGTCGCTGCTGGACCGGCTGGGGCTGTTCGGCATCCGGCTGGCGATCACGCTGGTCCGCGCCGGCATCGCCGACGCCACCGCGCTCGCCGACGAGCTGGTGCGCCGCAGCGGGCTGGCCGAGCTGCAGCGGCTGCTGCGCGTGCACTTCACCGACCGCGCGCCCCAGCTGCGGGCGGGGACGGCGCTGCGGCTGCTGGAGGGCGTGCTCGCCGAGCACCCGGTGGACGGCGGGGAGCGGCTGCTCGCGGAGGCCGAGCGGCTCCGGCTGGCCACCGGCGACCTCGGGGAGCTGGACCTGCTCGCCCGGTCCCGCTCGGCGGCGAGCCCCCTGCCGGCCGCCCTGCGCGCGGACGCCGAGCGCCTGCTGGGCGCCGACGGGACCGGCCCGGCCGCGCGGCTGGGCCTGCCCGAGGACACCCCCACCACGACCCTGCGGACGGCCGCCCGGCAGGCGCTGCACCGCTGGCAGGAGGCCGCGGCCGACCCGCTGGCCGACCGCGCCGGCGTCGACGCCGCGGAGGTCGTCGTCCGGTCGTGCGAGGCCCTGCTCGCCGGCCTGGACGGCTGGTCAGCCGCGGGCGCGCTCGCGGGGGCGCTGCCCGCCGCGGGGGGAGAGGTGCTCCCGGGCGGACCGGGTGAGCAGCGGGACCAGGCCGAGGACGAACAGCCCGGCGGCCGCGACCAGCGCTGAGCGGTCGAGGTCGGCGCCACCCGCGACCACGGTCTGCGCGATGTCGAGGGCCAGCAGCAGCGGCACGGTGGCCGCCACCAGGGCCCACCGCGCCCACGAGCGGCCGCGCAGCACCAGCGCCACCAGGCCGAGGGTCACCAGCACCAGGACGGCCACGCTGCCGGTGACCAGCGCGATCGTGGCACCCACGCCGTCGGCCACCAGGTCGGGCGCCGCCGCGGGGTCCTCGGCGAGGGCGGTCGCGGTCAGCCGCTCCCGCAGCGCGTCGCCGTCGGCCAGCGTGGCGGCCAGGCCGGTGGCCGCGGCGGCCGCGCCGGCTCCCTCCAGCCAGCCGAGCAGGCGCAGCGATCCCGGCCGCGGGGGCGCCGTCCGCCCCAGGGGCGGGGCCAGGTCGCTGGTGAGCGCCGGGCGCGGGGGTGGAACGGCCGCCGGGGGGTCCGCGACGACGTCGCCGGTCAGCACGACGTTGCCGGTCATCACGACCCGCCGGGGGAGCGGCCGGTGCGCCGTCCCCGCGGGACCGCCTGCCGCCCGCTGCCCGCGTGGCTGCGCCAGCTCCGTCACGTCTCCCCCTCCGACGAACTCCGCGGAGCCTGTCATCGGACCCCGTCCGTCCCCGCGCCCGACCGGCCCACCGCGGCCGGACGCCGGCGGTACCGCCTCGTGTCGGTACGGGGAGCAGCGCCGGTACTGCGCTCAGTGACCGGTGAAGCGCGGTGGGCGCTTCTCCAGGAACGCCTCGACGGCCTCCCGGTGGTCGGCGGTCGTCCCCAGCTCGCGCTGCAGCCGCGCCTCGAGGGCGAGGGTGTCCTCGAGGGAGTCCGTGGCTGCGGTGGCCAGCACCGTCTTCAGCGCCCGGTAGGCGGCGGTGGGGCCGGCGGCCAGGCGGGCGGCCAGCGCCCGGGCCTCGGGGAGCACCTGCTCGGGCGCGACCACCCGGTGCACGAGCCCCCACATGGCCGCGGTCTCGGCGGGGAAGGCGTCGGGCAGCAGCAGGATCTCCGTCGCCCGGGAGCCGCCGACGCAGTGCACCAGCCGGGAGGCCAGCGCCGAGTCGCTGGACAGCCCGATGCCGGCGAACGCGGTGGTGAACTTCGCGCCGGCGGCGGCGATGCGCAGGTCACCGGCGAGCGCGAGGCCCAGGCCCGCGCCCGCGCAGGCCCCGTTGACGGCGACCACGACCGGCACCCGCAGCCCGGCCAGGGCGAGGACCAGCGGGTTGTACTCGTCCTCGACCACCGACAGCGACGACGGGGCGTCCCCCCGCAGGGCCTCGACGTGCTGGGCGAGGTCCTGGCCCACGCAGAAGGCGCGGCCGGTGCCGGTGAGCACCACTGCGCGCACGGACCCGTCGGCGCCCACCGCGCGCACCGCGTCCAGCAGCTCGCCCCGCGACTGGGAGGTGAGCCCGGCGCGCAGCATGGTGATCGTGGCGACGCCGTCGGCGTCCTCGCGGGTCACGGTCTCGGGCATCGTCGCCCCGCCTCTCTGTCGTCGTCCGCAGCTCCCCTGATCATCGCGGTTCTCCCTCCGCCGGGTGCGCGGCGCCCACCGTTCCAGCCGCCGACCGGGGCGGTCGGGGAGCCCGGGAACAGCCGCGTCGTCGCTACGGTTCCCGCCAGTACGCGCCTGCGCCCACCGCCGCTGAGTCCCCGGCTGGAAGAGACGATGAGCGAGACTGCCCCGCACCCCCCTGCCCGCGGCCTGTCCCGCCGCCGGCTGTTCGGCCTCGTCGGAGCCGGCACCGCCGGCGTCCTCGCCTCCGGTACCGCCGGCGCCGTCCTCGGCCGGGCGACGGCGGAGGGCGACCGCACCGGACCGGCCACAGCCGCCGCGGAGCCGTCAGCCGGCGACGCCGTCCCGTTCACCGGCCCGCACCAGGCCGGCATCGTCACGCCGGCGCAGGACCGGCTGCACTTCGTCGCCTTCGACGTCGTCACCGACCGCCGCGAGGACCTCGTGGCGCTGCTGCAGGCCTGGACGGCGGCCGCGCGCCGGATGACCGCCGGCCGGGACGCCGGGCCGGCCGGGGCGGTGGCCGGCGGCGCCGACGTCGTGCCCGACGACACCGGCGAGGCGCTGGACCTGCCCGCCGCCGGGCTCACCCTCACGGTCGGGTTCGGGCCCACGCTGTTCACCACCGCCGACGGCCGCGACCGCTTCGGCCTGGCCGACCGCCGTCCGGCGGCCCTGACCGACCTGCCCCCGTTCCCCGGCGACCAGATCGACCCGGCGCTGAGCGGAGGCGACCTCTGCGTCCAGGCCTGCGCCAACGACCCGCAGGTCGCGGTGCACGCGGTGCGGAACCTGACCCGCCTCGGTGCCGGCGTGGTCCGGGCCCGCTGGGCGCAGCTGGGCTTCGGCCGGACGTCGTCCACCTCCACCGCCCAGGCCACCCCGCGCAACCTGTTCGGCTTCAAGGACGGCACCGCCAACCTCATGGCCGAGGCGGAGTTCGCGCTGGACCGGTTCGTGTGGGTGGACGACGACGCCGACTGGCTGACCGGCGGCAGCTACCTGGTCGCCCGCCGCATCCGCATGCTGCTCGAGACCTGGGACGAGGAGCCGCTGGGCGAGCAGGAGCGGACGATCGGCCGGCACAAGGGCTCGGGTGCACCCCTGGGCGGTGAGCAGGAGTTCGACCCCGTCGACTTCGCCGCCCGGGTCGACGGCGCGCCGGCGATCCCGGAGACCAGCCACGTCGCCCTCGCCCACCCGAACACCAGTGGGACGGCGATCCTGCGGCGCGGCTACAGCTTCGTCGACGGCACCGACGCCGAGGGCCGGCTCGACGCGGGGCTGTTCTTCATCTGCTTCCAGCGCGACCCGGCGACCGGGTTCGTGCAGGTGCAGCGCAGCCTCGCCGCCGACGCGATGAACGAGTACACCCGGCACACCTCCTCGGCGGTGTTCGCCTGCCCGCCGGGCGTGCAGGGCGACGACGACTGGTGGGGCCGCGGGCTGCTCGAACGGTGACCGCTTTGTGACGAACCGCCCCTTCCGGTCGGCGTCCGGCCTGGGACCATGGGAGGCGGCCGCTCCGCTTGCGGAACGGCCATCCACCTCGACGAGCACCCCGGACGGCGACACGCCCGGGATGCGGTCGGCGGCCCGAGCTGTGTGTAGCTGCACGCACGACGGGGACAACCAGATCCGGGGGCACCGGCACCCCCGGGCCGAGGAGCACCGGCCGGGTCGGGCAGGCGAGGAGTGAGCCACCGTGGTGGAGCCGGGTCGGCGCATGCTGGGGGAGCGCTACGAGCTCGCCCAGCTGATCGCCGCCGGCGGCATGGGCCAGGTCTGGCGGGGCGCCGACGCGCTGCTCGGCCGGCCGGTCGCGGTCAAGGTGCTGCGCAGCGAGTACACCGGTGACCCCACCTTCCGCGCCCGCTTCCGGGCCGAGGCCCAGCACGCGGCCGCGCTGAGCCACCCCAACATCGCCGCGGTCTTCGACTACGGCGAGGCCGAGGCCACCGACGGCAGCGGCGAGACGCTCGCCTTCCTGGTGATGGAGCTGGTCGAGGGCGAGCCGCTGTCGTCGGTCCTGCACCGCGAGGGCCGGCTGGACACCCCGACCACGCTCGCGGTGCTCGAGCAGACCGCCGCCGCGCTGGCCGAGGCCCACCGCGTGGGGCTGGTGCACCGCGACGTCAAGCCGGGCAACATCCTGGTCCGCGCCGACGGCAGCGTGAAGATCACCGACTTCGGCATCGCCTGGTCGGCCGGCAGCGTGCCGCTCACCCGCACCGGCCAGGTCATCGGCACGCCGCAGTACCTCTCGCCCGAGCAGGCCGAGGGACGGCACGCCACCCCGGCCAGCGACGTCTACGCCCTCGGCCTGGTCGGCTACGAGTGCCTCGCCGGCCACCCGGCCTTCGACGGCGACAACGCGGTGACGATCGCGCTCAAGCAGGTGCGGGAGGAGCCGCAGCCGCTGCCCGAGGACCTGCCGGCCGGCGTCCGCACGCTGATCCGCCGCTCGCTGTGCAAGGACCCCGCCGTCCGGATGGCGGACGGCGCGGCGTTCGTCGCGGCCGTGGGGGACATCCGGGCCGGCCGTCCGCTGGAGGAGCCGCCGCCCACCTGCGCCGTCGCCCTCCCGGCACCGCCGCCCCCGGGGGGCACGGGGGAGTCGGCGGCGGTCGCGGATGCCCCGGCCGGGCGCACGACGAGCCCGCCGTCGCCCCGCGCCCGCCGCACGGCCGCCGTCCTGGTGCCGCTGGTGGCGCTCCTGGTCGGTGCCGGTGTCGCCGCGGGGGTGTTCGCCGCCGTCTCCGAGGACCCGCCGGCGGCGCCCCAGGTGGCCGCGCAGACGGAGGACGCCGTGGAGATCGTCCTCGATCCCGCCGACCACGTCGGCCGCCCGGTCGACGAGGTGGCGCTCGCGCTGTCCGCGCAGGGGCTGATCGTGCAGCGCCAGGAGGAGGTCACCGGCGACGCGGTCCCCGGCATGGTCACCGCCGTCGAGCCGGTCGGTCGCCCGCTCCGGGCCGGGGACGACGTGCTCGTCCGGTTCGCCGTCGCCCCGCCGGAGACGCGTGCCCCCGAGCGCCGCTCGACACCGGTGACCGGGGCCGCGAGCGAGGAGGAGGCCCCGGCGTCCGAGGTGGAGGAGACCGAGGCGCCCGAGGAGGTGCCGCCGGCGTCCGCGACGTCCTCCAGTCCCCCGCCCCCGTCGGAGCTGCCGGGGACCACCACGCCGGCGCCGTCCACGACCGCGACGGCCACGACGACCCCGCCGGCCCCGACGACCACTCCGTCGGGACCCTCGACCACCTCGTCCTCGTCGCCGTCCAGCCCCTGGTCCCCGCCCGGCACCGGACCCGAGGAGCCCCCGGGGCCGGGGCGGGGGAACGGCGACCGCGACTGAACCCGACCGGGTGGCTCTCGCGGTCTCGGGATGTCGGCGCCCGGCGCCGGTGGCACGCTGGGGCCCCGCTGGGGACGGGTCAGGACGGGGGGTGGCGGTGGGCGAGCACGGCACGCTCGGCGGCCGCTACGAACTGGGGAGCCTGATCGCCGGCGGCGGGATGGGCCAGGTGTATCGGGGGCGGGACCTGCTGCTGGGCCGCGACGTCGCGGTGAAGGTGCTGCGCAGCGAGTACAGCGGCGACCCGACGTTCCTCGCCCGCTTCCGCGCCGAGGCCCAGCACACCGCCCGACTGGTGCACCCCAACATCGCCGCGCTGTACGACTACGGCGAGGCGGCCACCGCCGACGGCGACACCTCCGCCCACCTGGTGATGGAGCTCGTCGAGGGCGAGCCGCTGTCGGCGCTGCTGCCCCGGGCGGGTCGGCTGGGGTGGGAGGCGACGCTCGACGTCGTCGGCCAGGCCGCGGCCGCGCTGGCCCTCGCGCACGCCGCCGGGGTCGTGCACCGCGACGTGAAGCCGGGCAACCTGCTGATGACCGTCGACGGCTGCGTGAAGGTCACCGACTTCGGGATCGCCTGGTCGGCGTCCAGTGTGCCGCTGACCCGGACCGGGCAGGTCGTCGGCACCGCGCACTACCTCTCCCCGGAGCAGGCCGCGGGGGAGCGGGCCGGCCCGGCCGCCGACGTCTACGCGCTCGGGCTGATCGCCTACGAGTGCCTGGCCGGGGAGCGGGCCTTCGACGGGGAGAACCCGGTGCAGGTCGCGCTCATGCACCTGCGCGACGAGCCGGCGCCGCTGCCGGACGACGTCCCCGGGCCGGTGCGGACCCTCGTGGCGCGGGCGCTGGCCAAGGACCCGGCCGACCGGTTCCCCGACGGCTGGGCCTTCCGGGCCGCGGTGGACGACGTCCTCGCCGGCCGCCCGATCGAGCCGCCACCGGTCCGGACGGCGTCGCTCCCGCTGGGCCGGCCCGCTCGCCGGGTGCGGCGGGCGCTCGTGCCGGCCGCTGCGCTGCTCGCGGGGGTCGGGATCGGCATCGCGGCGCTGCAGTTCGGCGGCGACGGTGCGAGCGCGCCGGTGGCCGCCGCCGTCGCCGAGCCGGCTGCGGCGGCCCCGGACGACGACGCCGTCCTGGTGGCGGCCGTCGACCACCTCGGCCGTCCCGTGGACGAGGTGGAGGCGGCGCTGGCCGCGCTCGGACTGCGGGTGCAGCGGGACGCGGTCGAGCACGCCGACGTCCCGGCCGGTCAGGTGGTCGGCCTCACGCCGGTGGGCGCGCTCGCCCGGGGCGACCTGGTCACTGTGTCGGTGGCGACGGCCCCGCCGGCCGCCGGAGCGCCCGCTCCGGTGGTACCGGCTCCGGTCGTGCCCGCTCCGGTCGTGCCCGCTCCGGTGGTGCCGAACCCGGTCGTGGCGGCGCCGGTTCCGGCGCCGGTCCCCGCGCCGGGCCCCGCTCCCGCTCCGGCGCCCGCCCCGGTGCCCGGGCCGGCCCTGGGCGGCGGGGACGGGGACGGCGGCGGCGGGGAGCCTCCCGCCGGGTCCGAGGGCGCCGACGACGGGGCGGCCCCGGGCAACGGGAACGGGAACGGTCAGGAGAACGGCAACGGGAACGCGAACGGCAACGGTCAGGGGAACGGCAACGGCCGGGGGAACGGCCGCGGCTGAGCCGCGCCGCTGCGGGCGGTCAGCCCCGGCGGGCGGGGGCGACCCAGAGCGCGGCGCCCAGCGCGGCCAGGGCCGCGGTGAGCACGAAGCCGCGGTCGCTGTCGACCTGGGGCAGCACGACGAGGACCCAGAAGACGGCGGTGCCCGTCAGGCCGCCCGCGGCGATCTTCCAGGCGGTGGCCGGTCGCAACCGCAGGCCCAGCCGGTGGCCGAACGGCACCAGGACGAGCAGCGCCGCCATGGTGGCGAACGCCGACCACAGCGTCACCGTCGTCCAGTAGGCCACGGCGCCGAACGAGCCGAGCAGACCGACCTCGAGCAGGAGCAGCCCGAGCGCGGCCAGCCCGGCGCCGATGAGCGCGGCGCGCTGCTGCGGCGTGCGGGGGGTGCGCGGGGTGCGGGGCGTGCGGGCGGTGCGCGGCACCCGGGGTGCCCTCGGGGCCTCCGGGGTCGCCGCTGCGGGTGGCGGCGGCGGGGTGCCGGCGCTGGGCAGGCCCGGGACGAACTCGACCGGACCGGTGGGCTGCACGTCCCCATCGGTCTCCAGGCGGGGCAGCTGGGCGGTGCCCACCGCGGTGGCGCCCCCGACGGTGATCTCGTTGGTCTCCGGGACGGCGTCCTGCGGCGCGGCCGGCTGGGGACTGGTGGTCGGCTGGGTCACGGTTCCTCCTCGCTCGCGCGCGGTGGCCCGACGGCGGGACCTGCACTCCGCCCGGACGCTAGCGCCCGGGCGGGCGTGTGCCCGGGAGGCCGCGCGGCGGGTCTGCGGCGGGTCCGCGGCGGGTCCGCGGCGGGTCTGCGGCGGGTCCGCGGTCCAGCGGCCCGCCGGTCGGCTCACTAGGGTCGGCCGGGTGGGCGCGCGGGCAGGCATCGTCGTCACCGGCACGGAGGTCCTGACCGGACGGGTGGCGGACCGGAACGGTCCGTGGCTGGCCGAGGAGCTGCGCCGGCTGGGCGTCGACGTCGGGACCGTGCTGGTCGTGGGCGACCGGCCGGACGACCTGCGCGCCGCGCTCGGGTTCCTGGCGTCCCGGGGCGAGGACCTGGTGATCACCACCGGCGGGCTCGGGCCCACCGCGGACGACCTGACCGCCGAGGTGGTCGCCGAGGTGCAGGGACGCCCGTCGTCCCTCGATCCCGAGCTCGAGCGGCACATCGCCGGGGTCGTGGAGCGGCTGATGGCCCGCCGCGGCTGGCGGGCCGATCCCGAGGCGACGGCGGCCGGCACCCGCAAGCAGGCGATGGTGCCCGCCGGGGCGACCGTGCTGCCCCCGGTCGGGACCGCCCCGGGCCTCGTCGTCCCCCCCGTGGACGGGCGCCCGGGGCCCCCGGTGGTGGTGCTGCCCGGGCCGCCGTCGGAGCTGCAGGGCATGTGGCCGGCCGCCCTGGCGGCCGAGCCGGTCCAGCGGGCGCTCAGCGGCCGGGGCGAGCTCCGGCAGCAGACGGTGCGGCTGTGGCGGGCGCTGGAGTCCGAGCTGGCCGCGACGCTGCGGCAGCACGAGTTCGACGGCCTGGAGATCACCACCTGCCTGCGGGACGGCGAGCTGGAGGTCGTCACCCGTTACGCGCCCGAGGCCCAGCCGGGGTACGACCGGCTGGTCGCCGTCCTCGCGGAGGCGCACGGCGCGCAGCTGTTCTCCACCGGCCCGACGGTGGACGACCTGGTGGCGGAGGCGCTGGAGTCGCGCGGGCTGACCGTCGCGACGGCCGAGTCCTGCACCAGCGGGCTGCTGGTGGCCCGGCTGACCGAGCGACCGGGGTCCTCGGCGTGGGTGCTCGGCGGCATCGCCTCGTACGCGAACTCGGCCAAGGAGCAGCTGGTCGGCGTCCCGGTGCAGATGCTCGCCGAGCACGGCGCGGTGAGCACCCAGGTGGCGGCGGCCCTCGCCGAGGGGGCGTGCGAGCGCTTCGGGGCCGACGTCGGGGTCGGCATCACCGGGATCGCCGGCCCCGGGGGCGGGACGCCGGACAAGCCGGTGGGCACCGTCCACCTGTGCGCGGTGGGCCTGGGCAGCCGCCAGGCGCGCTCGGTGGTGCTGCCGGGCGACCGGTCGGCGGTGCGGCAGCGGTCGGTGACGCTGGCCGTGCACATGCTGCGCGAGCTGCTGGTCGGCGGCCCCCCGGCCTGATGGAGGTGTTCGCCGCGCCCGCTCGGGAGCTCGAGTCGTTCGGCAGCGCCGGGGTGCGGATGGTGCGCGCGGCGCTCGTGGAGCAGGAGCAGGACGGCTTCGCGGTCGACGTCGTCCGGATCGCCCCCGGCGGCTCCATCGGCCGCCACCCGACCCGGTTGTGGCAGCTGTTCCTCGTCGTCGAGGGGCGCGGGTGGGTGTCGGGGGCCGACGACCGGCCGGTACCCGTCGAGGCGGGGACGGCGGCGTCGTGGTCGCCCGGTGAGGAGCACGGCGCCGGTTCGGCGGACGGGATGCTCGCGGTGGTGGTGCAGTGCCGAACCCCTCCCCTGGAGGCGCCGTGACCGTCCTGACGCTGCACGCCACGGGCCCGGAGGAGCCGGCCGAGGTGTGGGAGCGCTACGCCGTCCCCGCGCGGTGGCCGGAGTGGGCTCCGCAGATCACCGGGGTGGAGGTGCCGGTCCCGCGGCTGGCAGCGGGCGTGCGCGGGCGGGTGCGCGGCCCCGTGGGGGTTCCGCTCCCCTTCGTGGTGGACGCCGTGGACGAGGCGGCGCGGCAGTGGGCGTGGACGGTGTCGCTCGGTCCGGTGCGCCTGCGCCTGCTGCACTGGGTCGCCGAGGGGCCGGACGGCGGCAGCACCACCGGCGTGCGGATCGACGGCCCGGCGCCCCTCGTGGTCGGCTACGCGCCCCTGGCCCGCCTGGCGATCGGCCGACTGGTCCGCCCGCTCGACTGACTCCTGTCGGTGTCGGACCGTGCGTTGCCGCTCGTCTGTCAAGGGGGCGGCTGGGACTGTGGACGGCCCTCTGAGCTGGGGATTCGTGTGGTAGGTGGCGCGTCTCCGCGGTAGACTTCGAACACGTGATCGAAGCTGTCGGGAGGTGTCGTGGACGGGCTGTCGTCGGTGCTCGACACGCTCGCGGGCGGTGACCTGGCCGGGCTGGGCGACGGGGAGCTGCTGGACCGCACCGCGGCGCTGGTCGCCGCGCGGAACCGGATCGAGGCGGAGCTGGCCCGCACGGTGCGGGCCGCGGACGTCCAGCGGGCCGCGGAGCACGACGGGCTGACGACGATGCGCTCCTGGCTGCGCGGGCACGCCCGGTTGTCCGCGGCCGAGGCCGGCCGGGTGGTG
>NZ_JAQISV010000031.1:0-88998 GCF_048569675.1 Geodermatophilus sp. CPCC 206100 | reverse complement strand
GACATCGGCCGCGGGCACCGGGGCCGGCTCCCGGAGATCGCCCGGCTCGCCGGGCCGGGCCAGCGCCTGGGCCACCGCCGCGTCCCGGGCGGAGGCGGCGCGGGCGGCGGCCTCCTCGTCGGCGCGGATCGCCGCGGCGGCCACCGCGGCAGCGGCGACCGGGTCGACCAGGGGCCGCCCGGGCGACGGGAACGCCGCGGGACGGACCGGCGCCTCCGCGGTCACCGCGCGCGGTGCGGCGGTCATCGCGGCGGGGGCGAGCAGCTCGGGGGTGCGCAGCACGTACGGCGAGTAGGGGAACCCCTCGCTGTTGAGCTCCTGGACCGTCGGGCCCCGGCCGGGGAACCCGAGGGCCTCCAGCGCGGCCCGCACGTCGGCCGTCGTCCACAGCCGGGGGTTGTCCACCCCGGTGTAGCGGGCGGCCCGGGCGATGCCCAGCAGCAGGGACCGGGGCTCGAACAGCGCGACCTGGTCGCCCTCGCCGAGGTCGCCGTCGGCGGGGACCAGCCCGGTGAGGTCGCCGACCAGGACGGTGAGCCGGGCGATCCGGCCCGGCTCCAGGCCGGCCCGCCGCAGCCGGACGGCGGCGTCCATGCCGGCGCGCATGAGCCCGTCCAGCGGCGTGGAGCCGCCGCCGGCCAGCTGCAGCACCTCGCCGGGGCCGGCACCGGGCCCGATCGTCCAGGAGCCGTCGGGCGAGGCGGTCACCACGCCGCTCTGCCGCACCACCTCCACCACGCGGACGACGGCCAGCCCCTCGGGGACGAAGAGGACGGCGTCGGACAGCCGGCGCTCCATCGGCCCGTCCACGACGGGGAGAGAGGCGACGACCGCGCCGCGGACCGCCCCGCCGGTGTCCCACCGGGCCAGTTCCGCGAACAGCGCTCGCTCCCCCGCCGTCTGCGGCGGCATGGGGGTGAGGGGCAGCACGTCGTCCTCCGAGCGGGATGTGGGGAGCAGGGGCGGCACGGGCCGCACGACGTCGGGGACGCGGGCCGGCCGACCGGCAGGGCGTGGCCCGACGCTACGTCATGTGACGGGGCGGTCCCGGGGGTTCAGCGGGTCGGCGTGCCGCCGGACACGGCGCCGGCCCGGCCGGGTTCCACCGGCGCTCGCCAGGCGGCCAGCCACCGGGAGCGGCCGATCGCGTCGACCGCCGTCCACAGCGCGGTGAAGGTGGCACCGACGAGCAGCACCGACCACCACGTCCAGTTCCACGGGGGCAGGAAGCCGACCGCGTCCTGCACCGCGCCGCCGGCGTAGAACACCGCGGTGACCAGCGGAGCGGCCAGCCACCCCGGCATCCGCCAGGTGACCGCCAGGTCGATCGCGACGGCCCCGAGCACGAGGACCAGCGGCAGGACCGACGGCGGGAAGTCCATCGCGACCAGGCCGAGCCACATCACCGCGCGGTAGGCCAGGTAGGTCGCGGCGAGAACGGTCGCGGTCCAGCGCAGGCCGACCGTCTTCCGGGCGACCACCAGGGCGAGCAGCCCGGCGCACAGCATCCACCCCGGGTGCACCCAGGAGGGCACCGGCAGCATGAACATGGTCGGCGTCTGCCCCTGGGAGGCGGCGAAGTCCAGCAGCTGCGGCTCGGCCGTCGTCCGGCCGGCCTCGTAGGCCCGCAGCGACAGGACGCCGTACTCCTGGTGCTGGTTGGGGAAGACGACGTTCTCGACGAAGAACAGCCACAGCCCGAGCGACACCAGGTCGCGGACCCGGCCGGGCGCGGCGTACAGCCACCAGCCGCGGATCGCCCCGGCCAGCATGATCGCCGTCCCGATGTAGAGCAGCGCGTGGCTGGGGCTCCAGCTGGTGATGTCCAGGCCGTTGATGCGGTGGTTGAGGATGTCGACGGGCACCGCGACGAGGAACGTGGCGATCCCCCACTGCATGAGCCGCAGCGCCCGCCGGTCGACGCCGTAGCCGCTGTAGCTGTGGAACACCACGAGCGCGATGACGACGGCCGTGCCGGCCGAGTTCAGCAGGTGCGGCGGGGCGAGGTCGTCGCGCAGCCAGCGGAAGTGCCAGGAGACGTCCCAGGAGGAGCCCAGCATCTTGAGCAGGAAGGCGCCGAGCCACGCGACGTAGATCCACCGCAGCTCCTGCTGGGTGGTCGGCCGGCCGGGCCGCCCCGGCGTCATGTACGCCGGCCACAGCCAGCGGAGGGTCGCGACCGGGTGGCGGACCCCGGCGGTCAGCGAACCCGGAGCCGCGGGGACCACTCGGGCGGGCGCGGCGGGTGCGGCAGGGGGCACGGCGGAACTCCTGGTCTCGATGCGAGCAGGACCGAGCCTAGCCGCGGAGGACCCCCGATCCAGCCCCTCGAGTGGCATCGGTGTGCCGGGTGCGGTATTGGGCGGACACGCGGGGCGGTCGTGGCGGACGGGACGTAGGGTCGTCGGACGTGGCGGAGAGTGCGGGGCACCTGGTCTGGATCGACTGCGAGATGACGGGGCTGGACCTGACCAGGGACAAGCTGATCGAGGTGGCGGTGCTCGTCACCGACTCCGAGCTGAACGTCCTGGACCCCGGCCTGGACCTGGTGATCTCCGCCGAGGACGCCGACCTCGACGGGATGGCCGACGTCGTCACGGAGATGCACGCCAAGTCCGGCCTCACCGACGCCGTCCGGGCCGCGACCCTGAGCGTCGCCGAGGCCGAGCAGCAGCTGCTCGCCTACGTGAAGCGGTTCGTGCCCGAGCGCCGGTCGGCGCCGCTGTGCGGGAACTCGATCGGCACCGACCGTGGCTTCCTCGCCCGGGACATGCCCGAGCTCGACGACCACCTGCACTACCGGATGATCGACGTCTCCTCGATCAAGGAGCTGGCCCGCCGCTGGTTCCCGCGGGTCTACTTCGCCCAGCCCCAGAAGGGCCTCGCGCACCGCGCGCTGGCCGACATCATCGAGTCGGTGCGCGAGCTCGCCTACTACCGGCAGACGCTGTTCGTCGACGCGCCCGGCCCGTCGACCGCCGACGCGCAGGCGGCCTCGGCCCGCGTCACCGAGTCCTTCGCCGCCGTCTTCGCCGCGGAGGAGACCGGCGAGGCGGCCACGCCACCGGCCGCGTCCGGCGCCTGAGTCTCTCCGGTATCGTTGTCCCGGTTCCCCGGTCGGCACGCCCGACGAGGGACACGGTGGGTGTAGCTCAGCTGGTAGAGCACCAGGTTGTGATCCTGGGTGTCGCGGGTTCGAGCCCCGTCACTCACCCCGTCGGGAGAGGCCCCGGTCAGGCGACTGACCGGGGCCTCTCTGCACGTCGGGGGCGGGCACGGGGCCGCGCGTCAGCAGGCGACGCGGGCGGTCCCGGTCGACTCCGCCGTCCACCCGTAGTCGGTCGTGGCGGTCAGGGTGAACGTGTAGCCGGAGCCCTCTTGGCACGACGTTGATCGCGCTCGTCGACGCGCCACCGACCCGCCAGACGCTTGTCGAGGCGTTGTCGCGGCGGGCGGTGACCGTGTACCCGGGCAGGACGGCGCCCGCCACGACGTAGGACGGGGACCGCGCAACCGCACGATCACCGCAAGGAGGCCGGTCGGCTTCGTGCCCCCCGTCGCCGGCAGGACGGCGCCGGACTCAGCGCACCTCGAGCAGGACCCCCTCGGCCGCGAGCCGGTCGGCGAGGTCGGCGAGGAGTGCCCGGGCCGGCGCGTCGGCGGTCGCCGGCGGCTGGACGTGCACGGTGATCGACCGGTGGCCGCACCGCCGCAGGGCCACGACGCTGCTGCGCAGCAGTTCGGCCCCCACGAGATCGAGGTGGCCGCGGGTCCGGATGGCACCCGTGCGCTGGTCGACGGACGCCGTGAACAGCGGCGCCTGCGGGCGGACCTCGAGCGGCGCCGGGTGGTTCGGGCCTTCGCGGTCGACGGCTTCGGTGAGCACGGCCCCAGTGATACGGCTCGGTTCCGTTCCTGCCAAGGGCCTTCGGTCCCGATGCCCCACCTTTGGGGGGGCGTGCCGGGTGGGACGGCAGTGACGGGTGGGCCGAACACGCGCGGTCGGGTGCTGTCGGCCCGGGGCGCCCGTGGCGACCCTGGGGCCATGACTCTCGCCTACTCCTACGGGACCGCGCACGCCGTCGTGATGGTCGGCTCGGTGGGCAGCGCCGAGGGACTCCAGCCGCGGCAGATCGGCCCGGCGCACGCGACCATCGGCAAGGTGAACGGCCGCAGCCGCAAGGCACTCTGCGGGGCCTACGTCGCGGTGGACGAGCAGACCCTCTGGCCGCCGGAGGGGTACGAGGGCGCCCAGCTCTGCGCCGAGTGCGCGACCCTCGCGACGCTCTGACCGGCTAGCCGCCCGCCACCGACGGCAGCACCTGGACGACGGCGCCGTCGGGCACCGCGGCGTCCAGGCCGCCGGTGAAGCGGACGTCGTCGCCGTCCACGTAGACGTTGACGAACCGCCGCAGCGCCCCGGCCTCGTCCCGGATCCGTCGGTCCAGCCGCGGGTGCTCGGCGGCCACCGCGTCCAGCAGCGCGCCGAGCGTCCCGCCGCCGTCCACGTGCAGGTGTTTGGCCCCGCCGGTCAGGTCGGCCAGGACGCCGGGCAGGACCACCTCGACCGACATCACGGGATCCGGGCCGCGCGGACGACCAGCACGTCGGGCAGGTGGTCGGCCACGAGCGTGAACGACTCTCCCTCGTCGGCGCTGGCGTAGACGCACCCGTCGCGGGTGCCGACGTAGATGCCGGTCGGGTCGGCGTCGTCGGCGCAGGAGCCGTCGCGCATGACCGCCGCCCAGAACCGGTCGGGCAGGCCGGTGCCGAGCTCGGTCCAGGTCTCGCCGGCGTCCCGGGTCCGGTGCACCCGCAGCCGGCCGCCCGGCGGCACCCGCTGCATGTCCGCGACCAGCGGCACCACCCAGGCGGTGCCCGGCGTGGACGGCGAGGACACGATCGGGAACCCGAAGTCGGCGGGCAGCCCCCCGGCGATCGACGCCCAGCTGCCGCCGGCGTCGTCGGTGCGGAAGACCCCGAAGTGGTTCTGCGCGTACATCCGGTCGGGGCCGGCCGCGTCGACGGCGACCTTGTGCACGCACTGGCCGTACTCCGGCGTGGGCTCGGGCAGGAAGACGGCGCTGATGCCCCGGTTGCGCGGGGTCCACTCCCCGCCACCGTCCTCGCTGACGTAGACCCCGCCGGTGCTCATCGCGACGGTCACCCGGTCCGAGTCCGGGTCGGGCAGCACGGTGTGCACCGCCCCGCCCCCGCCGCCGGGCTGCCAGGTCGGCCGGTGCGGGTGGTCCCACAGCCCGCGGACGAGCTGGAAGCTGCAGCCGCCGTCGGTGCTCCGCCACAGCGAGTGCGGCTCGCAGCCGGCCCACACGACGTCCGGGCGGTCGGCGCTGTCGGGGCGCAGCTGCCACACGCGCGCGAGCGCGGCGCCGGTGTCCTCGGGGAAGCGGATCGCCCCGGACTCGGTCTCCTGCCAGGTGCCGCCGAGGTCGTCGGACCACATGACCGTGGGACCCCAGTGGCCGTACTGGATCCCGGCGAGCACCCGCGGCCGCGACCGGCGGGTGTCGATGGAGACCGCCGCGACCTCCTGGGCGAGCAGGTGCGGTTCACCCAGCGTCCACGTGCGGCGGTCGTCGTCGCTGCGAGCCAGCCACAGGCCCTTGCGTGTACCGATGGCGAGCAGGTCGGTCATGGCGCCCCTCCGGATCCGGCGGACGGGGCACAGCGGTGCCCCTCAGGGGGTCAGACCCCCCGAGGGGCGGGAACTCACCGGCGCGTGGCCCCACCGGTGGGGTGGTCGGGGCCGGCCGCCTCGGGCGCGCGCCCGCCGTCGTGCCGGACACCGTCGCCAGGGACGCCGTCCCCGCGCTGGCCGGCGTCGTGCCGCCCGGCGTCGTGGCGCCCGTGCTGGTCGGCCAGCCCCGGCGCGAGCTTCTCCGCCTTGGCCCGCAGCTGCTCGGCGGCTGAGGCGTGCTCCTGCGCCTGGGCGGCACGCTGTGCGGCCTCCTGCTCGGCCAGGCGGGTGCGCTCCTCGACCTCGGCGCGCTCGCGGCGGGCGCGGGCGGCCTGCTCCTCGGCCGCGGCCCGCTCCTTCTCCGCGCGGGCGCCGCGCAGCTGCGCCTCCTGCAGGTGCTCCCGCGCCTGCTCGCGCTTGCGGGCGCCGTTGATGCGGTTGCGCTTGGCCAGCGCGAGGGCCAGCAGCGCCAGCAGCACCACCGCCACCACGACGATGAGCACGATCACCCAGGTGTCCACGGCACTCTCCTCAGCTCGGAACCGGAGTGATCACTTCCCGCGGAGGCGCTCGTGAAACGCCTGGCCGACGGCGTCAGCTCACTTCAGCGCGCTGCCGGCCTGCCACTCCTCCCAGGGGATGGTCCAGTCGTAGATGTCGGACCGGAGGGTCCCGGCGCTGGAGTTGCGGACCTCGACGACGTCGCCGGGCTGGGAGAAGTCGAAGAACCACCGGGCGTTCTCGGTCGACATGTTGATGCAGCCGTGCGAGACGTTCTCCCGCCCCTGCTGCCCCACCGACCACGGTGCGGCGTGCACGAACTCGCCGCTGTCCGAGAGGCGGACGGCCCACTGGACCGGCGTCCGGTAGCCGTCGGGGCTGTCGACCGGGACGCCGTAGGTGCTGGAGTCCATGACCCGGTCGGGGTTCATCTCGGTGACCACGTGCGGGCCGTTGTAGCTGGGGTTGTCCGGGCTGCCGGCGCTCATCGGGAAGTCCTGGACGAGCTGGTCGCCGTCGAAGACCTGCATCCGGTGGGTCGAGGCGTCGGCGATCGAGACGTGCCGCTCCCCGATCCGGAAGGACACCGCGCGGTCCTTCTCGCCCCAGACGCCCTCGCCCAGGGCCACGCCGTAGAGGTCGGCCTCCAGGGTGACGTCGGTGTTCTCGGGCCAGTACCCGGACGGCCGGAAGTGCACCTCGGTGTCGCTGAACCAGTTCCAGACCCCGTCGGTGGGCGTGGAGCTCGTGACGCGCAGGTGGCTCTCGACGGCGGCCTTGTCGGCGACCGCGTCGTCGAACCAGACGCGGATCGGCATCCCGACGCCCACGGTCTGGCCGTCGAGCGGACCGATGGAGGGCGTCGACAGGGTCTGCGGGGTCACCGTGGTGAAGGTGGTCGCGGCCTGCACCGGCTGCTCGTCCGAGCCCTCCGCGGTGGCGGTGAGCGTGTAGCTGGCGCCGTAGGCCAGCGGCGCGTCCGGCGTCCACACGTCGGTGGCGGGATCGGCGGGCGCGTCCGCGACCGAACCGGGAACGGGCGCGCCGGCCCCGTCGACGACGGCGACGTCGGTCAGCTCACCGTCGGTGACGGAGATCTCCAGCGGAACGGTCGGCGAGACGTCGGTGGAGCCGTCGGCGGGGGCCACCTGGACCGACGCCGGCACGGCCTCCACGGTCGGCTCGGCCGCCGCGCGGGCCGGCTCCCCGTCCCCGGAGCAGCCGGCCACCAGGGCCAGGAACCCCGCCGTGACCAGCGCGGCCGTCCGTCGCATCGCGTTTCCTCCCGCATCGTCGGTGGCCGTCCCGCGGGCCGGCCACCAGCACCGGACCCCAGTGTCCACGGGCGATGCGGATCCACGGCGGTCGCCGGCCCCCGAACCTCCCCGGCGGCGGCCCGGACGACGCTGGTATCGTTCTCCCTCGTCGCCCGGCCGACGCCGACGACACGCGCCATTAGCTCAATTGGCAGAGCAGCTGACTCTTAATCAGCGGGTTCGGGGTTCGAGTCCCTGATGGCGCACCCCCGCTCCACCTGCACGTCCCGCTAGGCCGCGAGCTCCTCGTCGTCCAGCTCGACGCCGTCGGCCCAGCCCACCCGGAGCACGGTGTAGAGCACCGCGGCCAGCAGCACCACCGCCACTCCCGCCAGGCCGAGCCACACCTGCAGCAGGTCCACCACGCTGTCCACCGTCGTCCCCCTCGAGAGCTGTTCGGGAACGGATGGTCGCGCCCCGCGACGGCCGGTGGCACCGGCGCAGCGGCCGGGACCACCCGTCCGGGGGATCAGCGCGTGCGGGCCGGGGTGCGCTCGTCCGGCGCCGGGGTGCGGCTGAGCGTGCGCAAGACCCAGCTGGACGGCACCCGCCGACCCGACACCACGTACTCCAGCACCGAGTCGACCAGCAGGATCGTGCCCAGCGCCCGCCGCGCGGCGGACCAGCCGGCGAGCAGCAGCTCGTCCCCGGGGCGCAGCACGTGGTCGCCGTCCGGCGCGAGCACCGCCTCCCCGTCGCTGAGGACCAGCAGCACCGTGGCGTGCAGGGGCTCCTCCCGGTCCTCCGGGTTGCGCAGCAGGTCGCCGAGCCGGGCCTCCCCCGAGGCCAGCCACCGCTGCAGCGCCGGCGCCTCCTGCGGCGTCAACCGCACCTTCCACAGCGCCTGCAGCTGCGGGCCGCAGAGCCCGGTCAGCCGGTCCACCAGGTCGGCGGCCCACGCGTCGCCCCGCGCGGGCATCTCGCGGAGGAAGCGCCACAGCAACGGGGTGGACAGCTGGGCGTAGACCTCGTGCGCGACCACCTCGGTGGGCACCAGCAGCGCGTCGAGCTCCATGGCGGCGAACAGCGGAGAGCTCGTCGGGCGGTTCTGGCGGGCGGCGACGAACAGCGACGGGTTGACGCGGCGGGCGGCCGCGACCAGCGACAGGTTGGCGGTGTCGTTGTCGGTGCCGGCCACGAACCCGACCGTGGACGGGAGGTCCACCTGCTCGAGCACCCGGGGGTCGGCGCCGTCCCCCACCACGATGGCGGGGTCCTGCCGCGCCCTCGGGTCCGGCTCGATGACGGTCACCTCGATGCCCTCGGCCCGCAGGTCGGCGGTCAGCTCGCGGCCCAGCCGGCCGTATCCGCAGACGACCCACCGGCCGTCGCGCGGCGGCGTCCCGCGTCCGGGCAGCGGCTGTCCGGGCCCGCTCTCCAGCCAGGTGAGCAGCTGGTAGGACGCCGGGGCGCTGAGCGCCAGGCGCAGGTGGTCGCCGAACCGGTCGAACGGGTCCACCACGCTGGGCCGGCCGAAGGCGCGCATCCGCTCGGCCATCGCCTCCGAGGTCGCCCGCGCGATGACCGGCAGCTCCGGGCGCAGCAGCGCCGCGGCCATGACGACGGTGAGGTTGGCCTCCTCGTCGTCGGTGAGCGCGACAACCGCCTCGCAGCAGGGGTGGTCCAGGCCCGCGACGGCCAGGTGCCCGGGGTCGCGGGCGTCGGCGGCCAGCCCGGGGATGTCGGCGTGGTACGAGCCGAGCTCGAGTTGGTCGATGCGCTCGCCGGAGACGTCCAGGACGACGAACCGGCGGCCCAGCGCGTCCAGCGAGTGCCCCAGGAGCTCCCCGGCGCGGCCGTAGCCGGCGACGACGACGAACGGCTCGCGCAGCCGGGCGACCTTGCGGGTGAAGTGCTGCAACGCCAGCGCCCCGCGGAACGCCCGGTCCTGCAGCAGCGCCAGCAGCGAGCCGATCGCGTAGGCCCAGCCGATCACCGTGAGGTAGATCGAGATCGTCACCCACATCCGCTGGTTGTAGGTGAACGGGTACGGGATCTCGCCGAAGCCGATCGTCGAGGCCGTGTAGCTCATGACGTAGAAGGCGTCGAAGAAGCCCATCCGCCACGGGCGGCCCGCGGGGTCCTGCCCGGGGATGAGGGTCAGCCCCAGCACGCTGACGGCGAAGATGACGATGAGCACGATCAGCGGCGCGCGCATGCGCCGCATGACCAGGAAGATCGTCGCCGACGCCTGGGCGGCCGACGCGGCGGCGGCGCGCAGCGTCGTCCGCCGCACCCGGCGATCGTCCTCCGGACCGAAGAGCTGTTTCCAGAAGGTGAGCAGGGGGTTGCCCACGACGGCCTCCCGTCACCCGCGGTGGAAGGACACCGTCTCCACGACGAGCAGGACGACGGAGACGATGTTGGCCAGCAGGGCGCCGCCGGACAGCGACACCACGCTGGCCGTCCAGGAGGCGGTCATGCCGGCCGAGGAGACGTACTCGGCGTAGCCGAACATCAGGGTCGCGCCGATGAGCTGCAGGTCGGCGACCAGGCTGGTGGCCAGGTGCACCGCGCCGATCTGGGTGCGGTCACCGAACTTGAGCACGGTCGCGATGAGGTTGACGACGACCGCGGCGAACAGCTCGTAGGGGTTGTGCAGCGCCGGGTCGTCGATGTCGCCGATGAAGAAGCCGAAGTTCAGGGTGGCCGCGAGCACGACGAAGAAGCCGAAGACGACCTTCTCGAGGTTCACCCGGCCTCCCGCTCCTCGGGGACCTGCCCGCTGCCCCGTCGCCGCCGATCTAAACGCGACTACCGGCCGCCCACCAGCAGGGGGAGCATGACGTCGTCCACCAGCTGCCGGACGATCTCGTCGTCCAGGGAGCGGCCGGTGACCAGCCAGCGCAGGGCCACGACCGCCGTGCCCGCCTCGACCGCCAGCGTGTCCCCCGCCGCCGGGGTGACCTCCCCCCGCGCGACCGCTCGCTCCAGCACCGTCGCCCACGCGCGGTCCCAGTGCGCGAGCGGGCCCCGCTGGAACGCCTCGGCGAGGGAGCAGTCGTCCTGCACCGCACCCATCAGCGCGCGGGTGGCCCGGCCGGCCGGTCCGTCGAGCAGCTGCACGGTGGCGGTCAGCAGTCCGACCATGTCCGCGCGCAACGTGCCGGTGTCGGGCGCGGCGAGCCGCTCCCCCATCACGTCCATGACGCTGAGCAGCAGGTCGGACTTGCTCGACCACCGGCGGTAGATGGTCGCCTTGCCCACACCCGCGGCGGTGGCGACGGCGTCCATGGTCAGCCCGGCGTACCCGTCGCGGGCGAGCACCTCCAGGACCGCGGCCGCGATGGCCTGGTCGCGTGCCGGGTCCAGCCGGCGCATCCCGCTGCGCGTCCGCGCGGGGGACGACTGCGGTCGTTTGTCCTCACCGTCGGTCACCGAATGAACGTAACCCGTGTTCCGGGCGTGTCGCAGCGCCGACGGAACAACGTCGTCCGCACACACGCGAGGCCGGCCGCGGCTGTCCGCGACCGGCCTCGTCGTCCCCGTCCGGCTCGGCTGTCCCCCAACGGCCGCGCCGGGCGCCCCCGGGCGGCGGCACCGATTCCCCCTCGGTGCTGCCGGTCGTGCTCCCGGCGACGCTGTCCCCCGACAGCGGCTCCGGTCGTACGGCCGGCGTCCCCGTTCCCCCTCGTGAACGCCGGTGGTGCTCCCGGCGACGCTGTCCCCCAACAGCGTCGCCGGTCGGTGCTGCCGGCGGCTCCGTCCCCCCGTGCGATGGAGACGCCGGCCGTTCGTCAGGCCCCGGAGGGCCGGCTCACCTCGGCGCGCCGTCGCGCTGGACGGCGCCGAAGGTGAAGTCCAGGTCGCTGACCGCGTCCGCGACCGTGTCGGCGGTCGTCGTCGACGGCAGCGAGGCGGTGAGCAGCAGGTGGTCCACGCCGCCGGGCGCCAGGCCCGGTGAGCCGGCGAGCACCGGGTCGGCCACGATCGGGCCGTCGTAGTGGCTGACGGTCGTCCCGCTGCAGGCCCACGCGCCGGCGGTCAGCCGCCAGGCCACCGAGCAGGACTCGACGGCCAGCTGGAGGCCGTGGTCGGCGTCCGTGTCCAGCGCGCTCGAGGTCTTCGCGACCGAGGTCATGCGCAGCTCGGAGAGCGGCACGGTGCCGTCGTTGACCAGGTCGATCGCCGAGCTCTCGGCGTCGCCGGCCAGGAAGCTGCCGTTGTCGAAGAGGCTCAACGTCGCGGCGTCAGCGGCCTCGGTCAGCGCGATGGACAGCACCCCGGTGTCGAGCTGGGTGAGCACCGGCGTGGTGCTGTCGGTGAACGTCCCGAAGGTCCCGAGGCCCGCGACGGCCGCGGCGACCCCGAGGACGCCGGCGGAGGCCAGGACCCGGCTCCGGGTGGCGCGGGCTCGTGCGTTCTGGGCGGTCACGGTGTTCCTCTCCTCGTTCTGTCGGCCACCGTGTGCCGGTGACAGAGAGGACTCTGGCGGCCCAACCGCAGGGCTCCCGCCCGGCAACCGCAAGGAACCCGCAAGATCGCAGAGGCCGCTTGCGGACCCCTCGCCAGCAGGTCGGCACCTGTCTGTCCAGAGCGCGTCGTGGACTGTGGACAGCCGTCTGACCTGGGGATTCCGGTGGTGAGCGGTCCGGCTTCGCGATAGACTTCGAACACCTGATCGAAGCTGTCGGGAGGTGTCGTGGACGGGTTGTCGTCGGTGCTCGATGCGCTCGCGGGCGGTGACCTGGCCGGGTTGGGCGACGGGGAGCTGCTGGACCGGACCGCGGCGCTGGTGGCCGCGCGGAACCGGATCGAGGCGGAGCTGGCCCGCACGGTGCGGGCCGCGGACGTCCGGCGGGCCGCGGAGCACGACGGGCTGACGACGATGCGCTCCTGGCTGCGCGGGCACGTGCGGTTGTCCGCGGCCGAGGCCGGCCGGGTGGTGCGGGCCGGGCGGGCGCTGGAGCACCTGCCGGCGGTGGCCCGGGCGTTCGCCGCCGGGCAGGTCAGCGCCGAGCAGGTGGCCGCGGTGGTGCCGGTGGTGACCCCGGAGCGGCGGGCGGCCGCGGCGGAGCAGGGCGTCGACCTCGGGGAGGTGGACGGCGCGCTGGCCGAGGTGGCCGCCACCCGGCCCCACCGGGCACTGCGCCAGGTGGTCGGGCACTACCTGGCGCGGCTGGACCCCGACGGCACCGAACCGGATCCGACCGAGGGCCGGTCGGTGTCGATCGCCCGCCACTCCGACGGCAGCATCACCGCCCGCGTCGAGCTCGATGCCGTCGGCGGGGAGAAGTTCCAGGCGGCGCTGGAGTCCATCGCCGCGGCGGGCCGGTGCGCCGGGGACCTGCGCACCCGCGCCCAGCAGCTCGGGGATGCGCTGGTGCAGCTGTGCGACAACCAGCTGGCCTCGGGCCACCTGCCGGTGCTGCGCACCGTCAAGCCGCACGTCGCGGTCACCATCCCGCTGGCCGACCTCGCGTCGGCAGGCACCGGACCGGGTGCCGCCGACCTCGGGTTCGGCGCCACCGTCTCCGCCGCGCGGGCCCGGTGGATCGCCTGCGACGCCACCGTCACCCGGATCGTGCTCAACCCCGAGGGACTGCCGCTGGACCTCGGGCGCACCGCCCGGGTCGTGCCGCCGCACCTGCGCAAGGCGGTCGAGCACCGCGACCGCGGCTGCGTGTTCACCGGCTGCACCGCCCCCACCCACTGGTGCGACGTGCACCACCGGCTGGAGTGGATCAACGGCGGCCAGACCTCGCTGGAGAACTCCGCGCTGCTCTGCGAGCGGCACCACACCGAGGTCCATCACGGCTTCCGGGTCCACCGAGCATCCGACGGACGATGGCGCACCTGGCGACCCGACGGCACCGAGATCCACCTCGCACCCGAACGCCCGGCCACCGCCGCCTGACGGCGGCGGCGGAAGGCTCGACGGCCCGCCACCGTTGTGCCCTGCGTGGACAGGGACGTGGAGGTCGTGGTGATCGGCGCCGGCCAGGCGGGGCTGAGCGCCGCCCACCACCTCGCCCGCGTCGGCTTCGCACCCGCTACGGGCTTCGTCGTCCTCGACGCCGACGCCCGGCCCGGCGGGGCCTGGCAGCACCGGTGGCCCTCGCTCACCCTGGCCCGCACGCACGCGGTGCACGACCTGCCCGGCCTGGCGTTCCCGCCCGCCCCGGACGACGTGCCCGTCGCCGCGGCCGTGCCCGCCTACTTCGCCGACTACGAGCGGCGGTTCGGCCTCCCGGTGCACCGCCCGGTGCGGGTCACCGCCGTCCGGCGGACCGCCGACGACCGGTTCCTCGTGCAGACGTCGGACGGCGACTGGACCGCCGACGCCGTCGTCAACGCGACCGGCACCTGGACCCGGCCCTTCGTGCCGCGCTACCCCGGGCAGGAGACCTTCCGCGGCCGCCAGCTGCACCCGGTCGACTACCGGGGCGCGGCGGAGTTCGCCGGGCAGTCGGTCGTGGTGGTGGGTGGCGGGGCCTCGGCCGTCCAGTTGCTCGGCGAGATCAGCGATGTCGCCGACACGACGTGGGTGACCCGCCGCCCGCCGGTGTGGCGGGACGAGCCGTTCGGTCCGGACGCGGGGCGTGCCGCGGTGGCGCTGGTCGAGGACGCCGTCCGCGAGGGCCGCTCCCCGGGCAGCGTCGTCGGCGTCACCGGCCTGGTGGTGACGCCGTGGGTGCGCGAGGCCCGGGAGCGCGGCGTCCTGGACCGGCTGCCGGTGTTCGACCGCATCACCCCCGACGGCGTGGCGTGGGACGACGGCCGGTTCGTGCGGGCCGACGCGATCCTGTGGGCCACCGGCTTCCGCGCAGCGCTGGGCCACCTCGCGCCGCTGCGCCTGCGCGGTCCCCGCGGCGGCATCCGCATGGAGGGGACGCACGTCGCCGGCGAGCCCCGCGTCCACCTCGTCGGCTACGGCCCGTCGGCCAGCACCATCGGCGCCAACCGGGCCGGCCGGGAGGTCGCCCGCGACCTGCGCCGGCTGCTGCACCCGACGGCGGAGCTGCTCCGCCCGGCCTGACGGGCACCGATGAGCCCGGGACGCCCGGCCGGTCTCCCCTCCTGTGGACGGGACACGGGCATGAACCGGGACTGGGTGCCGCGGGCCGACCGCCTGGCCGCCGAGGCCCTGGCCGCCGGGGACGCGACGGGCTGGTTCGACCGCCTCTACGACGCCGGCCGCCGCGGCGAGGTGGCGATGCCCTGGGACCGCGACGACGCCCACCCGCTGCTGGTCGCGTGGGCCTCGGAGCGGGCGCCGGCCGGGCGGGGTCGCCGCGCGGTCGTCGTGGGCTGCGGGCTGGGCGCGGACGCGGAGTTCGTCGCCGGACTCGGCTTCGACGTCGTCGCGTTCGACGTCTCCCCCACCGCGGTCGCCACCGTCCGCGAGCGGCGTCCCGGATCGGCCGTCGAGTACACCGTGGCCGACCTGCTGGACCTGCCCGCGGCCTGGCGCGGCGCCTTCGACCTGGTCGTGGAGGTCCACACCGTCCAGGCCCTGCCGCTCGACGTGCGGGCGCGGGCGACCGCCGCCGTCCGCAGCCTGCTCGCCCCCGGCGGCACCCTGCTGGTCGTCGCGGCGGCGCGGGACGAGGGCCCGCCTCCCGGCGGGCCGCCCTGGCCGCTGACCCCGGCCGAGGTGACCGCGTTCGGGAGCGGCCTGGAGACCGCGGACCTCCAGCGGTACGCCGACCGGGATGAGCCGGCCGGCAGCCGCTGGCGCGCCGAGTTCCGGCGTCCACCCGAGGGCTGACCCCGAGCCGGGCGCTCGGGGACGGTTCAGGGGCAGGTCAGGGCGCTCCCCGATGGTCCTCGCCGTCCTCGCCCGACAACCTCGACGGCATGGACTCCCCGACCTCCCCGGCACCGGTGACCACGTGATCACCGCGCACCGGCTCACCAAGACCTACGGCGACCGGACCGCCGTCGACGGCATCAGCTTCAGCGTCGAGCCCGGCCGGGTGACCGGCTTCCTCGGCCCCAACGGCGCGGGCAAGTCGACGACGATGCGGATGGTCCTCGGCCTCGACCGCCCCACCTCCGGCAGCGTGACCGTCAACGGCCGCCGGTACACCGACTGGCCCGCGCCGCTGCGCGAGGTCGGCGCGCTGCTGGAGGCGCGGGCGCTGCACCCGGGCCGCTCGGCGCGCGACCACCTGCGGTGGCTGGCCGCGAGCAACGGCCTCCCCGTGACCCGGGTCGACGAGGTCCTCGACCTGGTCGGCCTCACCGCCGTCGCGCACACCCGGGTGGGCCGCTTCTCCCTCGGCATGGGCCAGCGGCTGGGCATCGCCGCGGCGCTCATCGGCGACCCGCCGGTCGTCGTCCTCGACGAGCCGGTCAACGGCCTGGACCCCGAGGGGATCCGCTGGGTGCGCACCCTGGCCCGCGACCTGGCCGCCGAGGGCCGCACCGTCTTCGTCTCCAGCCACCTGATGTCGGAGATGGCGCTGACCGCCGACCACCTCGTGGTGATCGGCCGCGGGCGGGTGCTGGCCGACTGCTCGACGGCGGACTTCGTCGCCGAGCACGCCGCCTCCTACGTGCGGGTGCGCAGCCCGCAGCACGACGAGGTCGCCACGCTGCTGCGCCGCCGGGGCCTGGACGTGGCCGCGCACGGCGGTGAGCTGCGGGTCCAGGGGCTGGACGCCGCGGCCGTCGGCGAGCTGGTCGGCACGGCCGGCCTGCTGCTGCACGAGCTGACCCTGGTCCGCTCCTCGCTCGAGGACGCCTTCATGACCCTGACCGCCGACAGCGTCGAGTTCGCCGCCCAGCCCGCCGGGGCGCAGCGGTGACCGCCGTGGGGACGCACGCCTGGACCCGCACCGAGACCCCGGCCCGCCCGGGCCTGGGCGCCGCCGTGCACGCCGAGTGGGTCAAGTTCTGGACGGTGCGCTCCACCGGCTGGTCGGTCGCCGCGATGTTCGTCCTCGGCGCCGGGCTGACCACGCTGGTCTGCGCGCTGGCCGCCGAGGACCTCGCCGCCGGCAACACCGGCGAGCCGGTCGGCGCCTTCGTCACCTGGGGGATGATGTTCGCCCAGGTCACCGCCATCGTGCTGGGCACGCTGGCGGTCACCAGCGAGTACGGCACCGGGATGATCCGGGCCACCCTGGCGGCCACCCCGCACCGCGGCACGGTCCTCACCGCCAAGGCGCTGGTCCTGACCGCGACGCTGTTCGTGGCCGGCACCGGCACCGCGCTGGCCGGCTACCTGGCGGGCAACTGGTTCCTCGACCGGGAGGGCATCGGCCTGGCGCTGACCGACGACGGCGTGCTGCGCGCGCTGTACGGCAGCGGCCTGTACATGGCCGGCCTCGGGTTGTTCGCCGCCGCCGTCGGGCTGCTGGTCCGGCACACCGCCGCCGCGCTGTCGATCGTGCTGGGCCTGGTCTTCGTCGTCGGCACCATGGTCATGCTGCTGCCCGGCGCCTGGGGCGAGTGGGCCACCAAGCTCATGCCGGGCAACGCCGGGTCCGCGATCGGCACGCCCGAGTCGTTCAACCCGCTGCTGCTGGGCCCGTGGGCCGGCTTCGCGGTGTTCGCCGCCGAGGTGGCCGCCGTCGTCGCGATCGCCGCGGTGACCTTCTCCCGCCGCGACGCGTGAACCCGGCCGGAGGGGCAGAGACCGACGTCTCCGCCCCTCCGGACCCGCGTGCGGCGACGACCGGGCACAGTGGGGTGCATGACCGATGAGCACGGCGCCGGGCGGCGCACCGCCGACGACCTGGTCCGCCTCCTCACAGACGGCGATCCCGCGGGGGCCGAGGAGCTGCTGGCCGGCATCCCCACCATCCGCGACCTGGTGTTCGTCGGCGCCGGCCTCACCTCCATCGCCCGCACCGAGGCCCGCCGGCTGCCCCCGGCGCAGCGGGCACAGGCCAACACCCGCCAGCTGCGGCTGGGCTTCCTCCGCGACGCCAACCGCGAGGACCCCGAGGGCCTGCGGGGGTGGCTGCAGCGCTCGGCGGAGGAGGTCCTGCTGATCCGCTCGCAGCTGGCCGTCGCCGACCGCTTCGCCGGCTGACACCGCGCGAGCATCTCGACCGGTCAGGCGACCGGCTCCACGAACGGCGCCCGCCAGGCCGGCGGCTCGAACGGCCGCGCGTAGTAGCGGGTGTCGCGGACGATCCGCCCGTCGTCGTCGAGCTCCAGGGTGAGGACGACGTGCCAGACGTCGCCCCCGTAGTCGTTGACGCCCTCGACGACCCACACCCGGCCGGCGCCCACCACCCGCCGCAGCTGCACGCGCGGCGGCGCCGGGAAGGCCTCCTGCATCCCACGCATCGCGTCGCGGCCGCGGATCCGCTCCCCGGACTGCGGCATCTCCATGACGTAGTCGGGGTGCCGGACCCGGTACTCGTCCGCCGCCGACAGGCCCGCCCCCTCGGTCAGGCCGAGCAGCCGTTCCAGCCCGGCCCGCATCGCCGTGGCGTCGTCGTGGGTCACCGCCCGGCGGAACAGCCCGAGCACCTCGGCCTCGCCCATGCGCGGATCCCACACCCCGGCGCCGGGAGCCGACAGGGTCGACCGGCCCGGGTCAGGTGCGCGTCGCCACCCGGGCGACCGGCAGGGTGACGACGAGGAGCACCGCGACCGCCACGAAGGTCCAGTCCAGCCCGATGCCGGCCGCGACCAGCCCGAGCGCGAGGGCACCGGCGGCGGTGCCGGCGTCGAACGACGCGTTCCACATCGCGCTGGCCGCCGTCGCCCCGCCCTCGCCGGCGCGGGCGAACGCCGTCACCAGGGTCAGGTTCTGCACCGCGCCGAAGCCGGCGCCGAACACCGCCGCCCCGACCAGGATCCAGGCGTCCCCCGCGATCAGCCCCAGCGCGACGAGGGCCATCCCCAGCGCGCCGACCAGCAGGGACAGCGGCATCAGCCGGCGGGTGCCCACGCGGTCGGCGAGCAGCCCGGCCTGCCACCGGGTGACCGCACCGGTGAGGCCGAACAGCAGCAGCGCCACCGTGGCCAGCGCGCCGTCGGGCCGCTCGATGGGCAGGAACGTCACCACGCCGCCGCCGGCCAGCGTCACCACGAGCAGCACCACCGAGGGGGCGAGGGCGGCCAGCGCCGCCGCGCGGGACGACGTCCCCCCGGCCGGCTCCGCCCGCACCGCGCGCACCAGCCCGGGCACCAGCGGGAGGGCCAGCACCGGGGAGGCGGCCAGCCACGCCAGCCAGGCCACCTGGCCGTCGAGCACCAGCGCGACGCCGGCGGGGACGGCCAGCAGGTTGGGCACCGCGATCCCCAGCCCGTACAGCCCGATCGCCTCGCCGCGCCGCTCGACCGGGGCCACCTGCGCGGCCAGCGTCGCCCCCAGCACCGTGAGCACCCCGAAGCCGGCGCCGCGGACCACCGCGATCGCCGACAGCCAGACCAGCCCGTCGTCCACCACGTACAGCGGGGCCGGCGCACCGAGGGCGACCAGGCCGACGGCGAGCACCGGTCCCACGCCGAAGCGGGCGGTGAGCACGGGCACCACCGACTGCACGACGATGGTGACGGTGAGGAAGACGGCCGTGACCAGCCCGGCGATGTCGGCGTCGGCGCCCCCCGCGACCGCGTAGGCCGGCAGCGAGGCCAGCGTCAGGAAGTAGCTGGCGAACCCCAGCGCCGTCGAGGCGGCCAGCGCCCGCATCGCCGGCTGCCGCCACAGCGACGTCCGGTCCCCCGTCGTCCCGCCTGCCACGCCGCTCCCCTCGCCCGGGCCACCTCGCCCGGCGGACCAGCATGACGGGTGGGCGGCGGCGCGCGGGTAGGCAGGGTGGCGTGCTGCTCACCGTGGGCCACGGTCCCGAGGACCGCGCCCGGCTGGGTGCCCGGCTGGCCGGGGCGGGAGTCGGGCTGGTCGTCGACGTCCGCCGCTTCCCGGGCAGCCGCAGCAACCCCGACGTCCGGCGGGAGGCGCTCGAGGAGTGGCTGCCCGCCGCCGGGATCGGCTACCGGTGGGACGCCCGGCTGGGCGGGCGCCGGCGGCTGCCGCCGGACGAGCCGGTCGCCGACGGCTGGTGGACCGTGGCGCAGTTCGCCGCCTACGCCGCGCACACCCGCACGCCGGAGTTCACCGCCGCGCTGGACGAGGTGCTGGCCGAGGCCCGCGACACCACGGTCGCGGTCCTGTGCAGCGAGAGCGTGTGGTGGCGCTGTCACCGGCGGCTGGTCGCCGACGTCGCCGTCCTCGCCCGCGGCGGAGCCGTCGACCACCTGATGCCCGACGGCCGGCTCCGGCCGCACGTGCCGTCCGCGGGTGCGGTGCTCCGCGCCGACGGCCTGCTCCACTGGCCCGGCTGACTCACGCCATGTGCGGATAGCGGTGGTCGGTCGGCGGGACGAGGGTCTCCTTGATCGCCCGGGTGCTGGTCCAGCGGAGCAGGTTCTGGGCGGCGCCGGCCTTGTCGTTGGTGCCCGAGGCGCGCCCGCCGCCGAACGGCTGCTGGCCGACGACGGCGCCGGTCGGCTTGTCGTTGACGTAGAAGTTGCCCGCCGCGAACCGCAGGAAGTGGCGGGCGTGCGCGATGGCCGCCTGGTCGGAGGCGATGACCGAGCCGGTGAGCGCGTAGGGCGCGACCGACTCCATCTGGGTGAGCACCGTGTCGTAGTCGGCGTCGTCGTAGACGTGCACCGCCAGCACCGGGCCGAAGTACTCGGTGGTGAAGACGTCGTGAGCCGGGTCGGTGCCCTCGATGATCGTCGGCCGCACGAAGTAGCCCTCGCTGTCGTCGGCCGTGCCGCCGGCGACGACAGTCAGCGCGTCGTCGTCGGCCGCCCGGTCCAGGACGCCGGTGAGCTTCGAGAACGACCGCCGGTCGATGACCGCGCCCAGGAAGTTCGAGAAGTCGGTGACCTCGCCCATCGGCAGGGCCTCGGTCTGCCCGATCAGGTCGTCGCGCAGCCGCGCCCAGACGCTGCGCGGGACGTAGGCGCGCGAGGCCGCGGAGCACTTCTGGCCCTGGTACTCGAAGGCGCCGCGGATGAGTGCGGTGCGCAGCACGTCGACGTCGGCCGACGGGTGGGCGACGACGAAGTCCTTGCCGCCGGTCTCCCCGACGATCCGCGGATAGCCGCGGTAGCGGTCGATGTTCTGCCCGACCGTGCGCCACAGCTGCTGGAACACCGCCGTCGACCCGGTGAAGTGGATGCCGGCCAGGTCGCGGTCGGCCAGCAGCACCTCGGAGACCTCGGCTCCGGTGCCGGTGACCATCGTGAGGACGCCGGGTGGCAGGCCGGCGGCCTCCAGCAGCCGCATGAGGAAGTGCGCGGCGAACTGCTGGGTGGGCGCGGGTTTCCACACGACGGTGTTGCCCATGAGCGCCGGCGCGGTCGGGAGGTTGCCGGCGATCGCGGTGAAGTTGAACGGCGTGATCGCGTAGACGAAGCCCTCCAGCGGCCGGTGGTCCACCCGGTTCCACACACCGGGGCTCGACACCGGTTGCTCGGCCAGCAGCTCGCGGGCGAAGTGCACGTTGTAGCGCCAGAAGTCGATCAGCTCGCAGGCGCTGTCGATCTCGGCCTGGTAGGCGGTCTTGCTCTGGCCGAGCATGGTGGCCGCGTTCAGCGTCTGCCGCCACGGGCCGGCCAGCAGCTCGGCGGCCCGCAGGAACACCGCGGCCCGGTCGTCGAAGGACAGGTCGCGCCAGGCCGGCGCGGCCTCCTTCGCGCAGCGCACCGCCTCCTGGGCGTCGGCGATCGTGGCGTGCGCGGCGGTGCCCAGGACGGCCGCGTGCCGGTGCGGCTGGACGACGTCGAAGCGCTCCCCGCCGCCCATCCGCCGGGTCGTCCCGAGCGTCATCGTCAGCTCGAGGGGCGCGGCGGCCAGCTCGGTCAGCCGCTGCTGCAGCTCCGCCCGCTCCGGGGAGCCGGGGGCGTAGGTGAGCACCGGCTCGTTGCGCGGTGCGGGAACCCGGGTGACGGCGTCCATGGGGGTGTCCTGTTCAGGAGGTGGTGGCGAGGGAGCGCAGGAAGAAGCGCAGGTTGGCGGGCCGTTCGGCCAGGCGGCGCATGAAGTAGCCGTACCAGTCCACGCCGTAGGGCACGTACGCGCGCACGGAGCAGCCGGCCGCGGCCAGCGGGCGCAGGCCGGCGCGGCGGATGCCGTAGAGCACCTCCCCCCCCCAGGAGCCCGCCGTCCGGCCGTGCCGGACGGCGAGCCGCTGCGCGACGGACAGCAGCCGCGGATCGTGGCTGCCGACCATCGGGTAGCCGGGCCCGGCCATGAGGACGCCGAGGCAGCGGGCGTAGGAGGCGTCGACGTCGGCGCGGCCCTGGAAGGCGACCTCGGGCGGCTCGTCGTAGGCGCCCTTCACCAGCCGCACCCGCGACCCGGGGACGGCCAGCGCCCGCGCGTCGTCCAGCGTGCGGTGCAGGGCGGCCTGCAGGACGGCGCCGGTGCTGGGGTGGTCGCGGCGCAGCTCGGCCAGGACGGCGAGCGTCGAGTCGACGGTGGCCGACTCCTCCATGTCGAGGGTGATCGTCGTGCCGATCGCCGACGCCGCCTCGGCCACCGGGCGCACCAGCTCCAGCGCGAGGTCGGTGCCGCCTCCGGGCAGCGCCTGGCCGAACGCCGACAGCTTGACCGACACCTCCGCCGCACGCCTCAGGCCGAGCGGGGCCAGGCCGTCGAGCAGCGCCAGGTAGGCATCGCGCGAGCGCACCGCCTCGGACCGGTCGGTGACGCCCTCTCCGAGGTGGTCCAGGGTCACCGCGATGCCCTCCGCGGTGAGCCGGCGGACGACGACCAGTGCCTCGTCGAGGGTCTCGCCGGCGACGAACCGGTCGACCACCCGGCGGGTCGCGGGCGTGCCGGTCACCAGCCGGCGCAGCTCCGGCCGCCGGGACGCGCCGAGCAGCAGGGCCTTCTGCGAGAGCACGGGCCACCTCCGTCGCGCGGACCTGACGCCCCCGACGCTAGGCAGCCGCGGGCCCGGCCACCAGCGACGGACGCACGGCCGGCGACCGCGGACCGGGATCGGTTGCCTGCTGCACCCGTTCTCCGGGCCGCAGGGGTGTGGGTGACCTACTCTCGGGTAGCCGATGAACGTGGGAGGAGAGGCGTTGCCTCGAGATGCGGGGCGCGCCGACGTCCTCACGGTGCTGCGATCGGCGACGGCCGGGACGCACGAGCAGGTGGAGACCGCCCTGGCGCTCATGGACCCGGATCTGCACCGCGACCGCCTGGTCGCCGTCCTGACCCGGCTGCACGCGTTCTGGCGGTCGGCCGAGGCCGGGCTGGACGACTGGGCCCGCCGCGAGCCGGCCGACGCGCAGGCCGTCGGGTGGTCCCGCCGCCGCCGGGCGCACCTGTTCGCCCGTGACCTCGAGGCGCTGGACGCCGGCACGCCGGCCGGGATCGGCCCCGACCTGCCGCCGGTCGAGGACACCGACCAGGCCCTGGGCCGCCTCTACGTGCTGGAGGGCTCGACGCTCGGCGGCACGTTCATCTCCCGGCACCTGGCGACGCTGCCGACGCTCGGCCCCGGCGTCCGCGTGGGCGCGTTCTCCCCGTACGGCGGCGAGACCGGCGCCATGTGGCACGCCTACCGCCGGGTGACCCGCGAGCACGTCGCCGCCGGTGGGGACGCCGGCCGCGTCGTCGACGCCGCCCGCGCGACCTTCGCCGCGCTCGCCGAGTGGTGCGCGCCCGTGGCGGTCGCTGCGTGACCGACCCCGGACCGGGCCTGGAGCTGCTGCCGCCCGGGACGCCGATCGACCTCAGCAACTGCGAGCGCGAGCCGATCCACGTCCCGGGCAGCATCCAGCCCCGCGGGGTGCTGCTCGCGGTGAGCGAGCCGGACCTGGTCGTGCAGCAGGTGTCGGAGAACCTGGCCGAACTGGTCGGCGTCGAGGCGGCCGACGCCCTGGGTCGCCCGCTGACCGAGGTGCTCGGCGTCGTCCCCGCCGAGGCGGTGGCGCGCTCGGCGAGCGCCTTCGGCGACCTCCGCGAGCGCAACCCCGTGGAGATCACCCTGGACCTCGACGGCAGCCCGCTGCCGGTCGACGCGCTGCTGCACCGCGCCGTCCCCGGGGAAGCTCTGGAGGGCACGTCGCCGACGTCCACCCTGGTGGTCGAGCTCGAGCCGGCGTACGGGCCGCGCCCGTTCTCCTTCCCGAACACCTACCAGGCGGTCCGGGGGACGGTGGGCGACCTCAACCGGGCGTCGACGCTGCAGGAGCTCTACGACATCACCGCCTCCGCGGTCCGCCAGCTCACCGGCTTCGACCGCGTGATGGTCTACCGCTACGACGCCGACCACAACGGCGAGGTCGTGGCCGAGGCGAAGGCGCCGGGGCTCAACTCCTTCCTCGGCCTGCACTACCCGGCGTCGGACATCCCGGCGCAGGCGCGGGCCCTGTACGAGAAGAACTGGATCCGGCTGATCTCCGACGTCGACTACGTGCCGGCTCCGCTCCGGCCGGGCGACCTCCCCGCCACCGGCGCGCCGCTGGACCTGACGTACTCGACGCTGCGCAGCGTCTCCCCCATCCACGTCGAGTACCTGCAGAACATGGGCGTCCGCGCGTCCATGTCGATCTCGCTGCTGCGCGACGACCGGCTGTGGGGGCTGATCGCCTGCCACCACTACACCGGCCCGCACGCGCCGCCCTTCGCCACCCGCGCCGCCGCGGAGTTCCTCGGCTCGACCCTGTCGCTGCGGCTGGTCGACCGCGCCGAGGAGGACGAGGTGCACCGCGCGCTGCGAGTGCGCTCGACCCTGGCCTGGCTGACCGCGGCGACCCTCGACGAGGACCGCCCCCTGGCCGACACCCTGCTCGGCTCCCCCAGCCTGCTGGACCTCCTGCCGGCCGACGGCGTGGTGCTCAGCCTGCAGCGGCAGACCGGCACCCGCGGCGTGCCGCTGCCCGAGGGGGCGGCCGAGGCGGTCGCCGCCTGGGCGGCCGGCCAGGGCCGGGACGTCGTCGCGACCGACTCCCTGCCGACGGCCGCGCCCGGCGTGGCGGCCGGCCCCGCGTGCGGGGTCCTGGTCGTGCCGCTGCCGGAGGGCCAGTACGTGCTCTGGCACCGCGCGGAGGCGGTGCGCACCGTCGACTGGGGCGGCGACCCGCACAACAAGGCGATCGCGGCCCGGGAGGGCGATGAGGTCCGGCTCAGCCCGCGCCGGTCCTTCGACCGCTGGCGGGAGACCGTCCGCGACCGCTCCGAACCCTGGACCGCGCAGGAGGTCGCCGAGATCGCCGAGCTGCGCACGCACCTGCTGGAGGCGCTGTACGCGCGCAGCCGCAGCCAGGTCCGCGCCGCGGAGACCCTGCAGCGCAGCCTGCTCACCGCGCCGCCGCAGCGGGGCGACCTGGCGGTCGCGGTCCGCTACGTGCCCGCCACCCAGGAGGCCCAGATCGGCGGCGACTGGTACGACGTGTTCGAGCAGCCGGACGGCTCCACGGTGCTGGTGATCGGCGACGTCGTCGGCCACGACACCGAGGCCGCCGCGGACATGGCCCAGTTGCGCGGCGTGCTGCGCGGCATCGCCTACGACAGCGCGGACGGGCCGGCCGCCGTCCTCACCCGCCTGGACGGCGCGGTCGCCGGCCTCGGCCTGCACTCGATGGCCACCGTCCTCGTCGGCCGGTTGGTGCCCGAGCCGGCGTCCGGCGGCACCCGGCTGCGGTGGGCCAGCGCCGGGCACCTGCCGCCGCTGGTGGTGGAGCCGGACGGCATGACGCGGGTGCTGACCGGCCCGCGCGCCGGGCTGCTGCTCGGCGTGGACCCGACCGCCGTCCGGCCCGAGTCGGAGGTGCTGCTCGCCCCGGGGTCGACCCTGCTGCTCTACACCGACGGGCTCGTCGAACGCCGCGACCAGGTCTTCGACGACGGCGTCGACCGGCTCGCCGTCGAGCTGGCCGCCCTGCGCGGGCGGCCGGTCGAGGAGGTCTGCGACGAGGTGCTGGCCCGGCTGCTGCCCGAGGGCGGCGAGGACGACGTCGCGCTGGTCGCCGTCCGCCTGCGGGGCTAGTCGACCTCCGGCGGGGCGGTGAACCGGGCGCTGAGCCCGTCGTCCTGCTCGCCGCCCTCGGCCGGCAGCGGCGCCTCGTCCTCGGCCGCCCGCACCAGGGCGGTCGTCTCCTCCGGGGTCGGCGAGCCGCCGGCGTCGCGCTCGAGCGCGGCCAGCAGCCGCTCCTCGTCCGGGGCCAGGTCGCCCGGGCCGAGGTGGCCGCCCGGCTCGCCGGCATCGGAGCCGGAGGCCATCGCGCTGTCGGGGGTGGGGTCGTCGGGGACGGTGGAACTCATGCCGCGCCTCCTCTTGCCGAGCACCGGATCGGCCGCATCAACGGGGGAAGTCGGGTTCGAGCCGGGGCACGATCTGCATCTCGGGCACGAAGGCCGCGGGGTGCAGGGTGACCAGGTAGCGCACCATCTCGGCCACGGCCGACGGCGGCATCATCAGGTGCGACGGGATGCCCCACTGCTCCATCATCGGCGTGTCCATGGCGGCCGGGATGAGCGCCTGCACCCGGCACGGGAACGGCCGCTCGGTGCCGTCGTCGGCCCTGACCGCCTTCTCCCGCAGCTCCCGCTGGATGCACCGGGTCGCGTTGAGGAAGCCGGCCTTCGAGCCGTTGTAGGCGATGGCGCCGCTGCCCGAGGTGATCGCCGACAGCGACACGATGTGCACCACGTCGGCGGTGCGGCCCTCGGGCAGGTGCTGCACCCGCTTCACGAACTCGCTGGTGAGGAAGACCGGGCCCTCGCAGTTGACCGCCATCACCCGCTGGTAGTCGGCCAGGTCGATGTCGGTGACGTAGCCGGGCCGGTCGATGCCGGCCACGTTGACCAGGACGTCGAAGGCGTCGCCGTGGGCGTCGAACAGCTGCGCGACCACCTCCCGGCGGCTGGCGTCGTCGGTGACGTCGAGCGGGACGACGTCGGCCGAGCCGCCGGCCTCGGCCACCAGCTTCGCCGTGGTCTCGCTGCCGGCCGGGTCGATGTCGGCGACCGCCACGTGCGCGCCGGCCTCCGCCAGCGCCAGGCAGGTCGCCCGCCCCAGCCCGCTCGCCCCGCCGGTGACCAGGGCGACCCGCCCCACCAACGTCCCGCTGTCGACCATCCGCTCCTCCGTCTGCGCGCCGTGCGTGTCGGGAGCCAGCCTGGTCCAGAACAGGCGCCGCCGCAGGTCGAGGACGCCTCAGGCGAGGGCGGCGCTCCCGGAGGTCGCGCCCGCCCGCGCCAGGCTCGGCGCGGCCCACACGTCGGCGAGGGTCACCGTCTGCAGCCCGCGCTCCTGGATGAGCTCGACCAGCTGGTCGTAGACCCGGGTGACGGTCGGCTGGTTGGCGTGGCCGACGATGATCGCCTGGGCGGCGAACCACTCGCGGGCCGCGGCCATCAGCTCCGCCTCGGAGATCGGCCGGTGGTCCTCCAGCGTGCCGTTCCACAGGCAGATGGTCGGGTGCCCCGCCTCGGCGGCGATCCGGTCGGTCCGGTCGTCGTGCGCGCCGAACGGCGGCCGGAAGAACGGCGTCTCGCGGACGCCGAAGGTGCTGGCCAGCCACGCGCGGTTCCGGCCGATCTCCTCGGCCACCTGGTCGTCGCCGATCGTGGTGAGGTCCGGGTGGGACCACGTGTGGTTGCCCATCGCCACCTGCCCCGAGTCGATCAGCGGCTGGAGCAGGTCCCCGTTCTCCTCCCACGACCGGTAGCGCCCGTTCGGGAAGAAGGTCAGCCGGACGCCGGTGTCCGCGGCGAACGTGCAGAACGCGGCGACCACCTCGGAGCTGGTGCCGTCGTCGATCGTGAGCGCCAGCGAGGTCCCGTCGCCGGGCAGCTGGTCGACGGCCCCCACCGGCGGGTCCAGCGGCCGGCCCACCGCGGGCACGAGCGGCTCGGCGTCCGCGGCCGGCAGGGGCGGAGCGGCCGCGGCGCGCTCGGGCTCCACCAGGTCCGCGGTGCCGCGCGCCACCGCGGCCCCCGTCAGTCCCGCGGCGAGGAACAGCAAGAACCGTCGGCGCTCCATGCGGCGGAAGTTAGGGGGCGTGTCGGCGGGCCCCGCGTAGCGACACCGGCCTCCCGAGCGGCTGACACTCCCCGTGCCCCCGTCGTCACCCGACGTCCCTGCCGGGTGGGCGACGGCCGGTCAGAGCGGGGCGAGCCCGGCGGCCTCGATCAGGTCGGCCTGCTCCCGGCACCACGGCGACCAGGCGTCCGCGTCGTCGCTTCCCTGGCGCCGCCGGAACTCCGTCCACTCCAGCAGCTCCCACTCGCCGACCTCGTCCGGGTCCGGCGCGGGGGTGCCGGTGAACCGGCCCAGGTAGACGGGGCAGACCTCGTTCTCGACGACCCCCCGGAACTCCGCCCGGTAGCGGTAGGCCGGCAGCGCGTCGCGCAGCCCGTCCACCTGCAGGCCGAGCTCGAACGCCGCCCGCCGGGCGATGGCCGCGGCGTCGCCCTCCCCGGGGC
Source organism: Geodermatophilus sp. CPCC 206100 (assembly GCF_048569675.1). Taxonomy (NCBI): domain Bacteria; kingdom Bacillati; phylum Actinomycetota; class Actinomycetes; order Geodermatophilales; family Geodermatophilaceae; genus Geodermatophilus; species Geodermatophilus sp. CPCC 206100. Next base: position 61,115 of record NZ_JAQISV010000031.1, on the reverse strand, counting down.
CCGGGTGGCCGCACACGGTGTTGGTCCACATGCCGGGGAACGTCTGCTTGCCCGCGGCCCGCCGGGTCACCAGCAGCCGGCCGGCGTCGTCGAAGAGGTAGGCGGAGAACGCCCGGTGCAACGGCGTCTCGCCGTGGTGCACCAGCGGCTTGGGCATCGTGCCGATCGCCGTCCCGTCGTCGTCGACGAGGACGATGAGCTCCTCCGAGGTGGCCGTCACGCCCCCATCGTCCCGGATGAGACCGGGAACCGCTGAGAGCTTGATAAACCGAGCGGTCGGTCTGATTATGGGTCCATGACCGGACCCCGGCTGGCATGGCAGGACGGGACGCTGGAGGTCCGCGCCGAGCGGCGCGGGCTGCGGACGGAGGCCGGCCTGCTGCGGAACGGCGCGCCGGTGGCCTCGGGCACGGGCGTCGGGAAGGTCCTGCTGCCGCTCCCGGGCACGGCGGAGCCGGCCCCCACCGTGCTCGTGCTGACCCCGCTGCCCGGCGTCGTCACGCGCGCCGTGCTGCTCGTCCCCCGCCCCCCCGGGGAGGACGACGAGACCCCGGGCGACGAGCCCCCGGACGGCGGGGCCCCGGACCGCGACGACCTCCCGGCCGGCGCCCGGCGGGCCCTGGACCTCGCCACCGCCGAGCGGCACCCGTTCGACCCGGCGCCCGGCACCCTGGCCGCCCGGCTGCGCCACCTCGAGGAGCGTCACCCCCGGCTGTGGGCCACCCGCCACGTCGTCCTGGCCGTCGGCCGCGTGCTGCTGGGCCTGCTCGGCCTCGCCGTCCTGCTGCGGACCGTGCTGCGCCCACTGCTCGACTGGCTGGCCGGGCTCCTCCCCCGCATCGACTGGCCGGACATCCCGTGGCCGGACCTGCCGTCCATCCCCTGGCCGGACGTCGACTGGCCCGACCTGCCCGACGTCTCGCCGCCCGGCTGGCTGGCCGCGGTGCTGGCCACGGCGAAGTTCTGGGGCCCGGTGCTGGTCGCCGTCGTCCTGGCGGTGCGGGAGGTCCGCCGGAAGCGGCGCGGCGCGCGGGGCCCCGGCAGCCGGGAGGCGTCCCCGGGAGAAGATGAGGTGGATGCGCACCGTTGACCCCGAGCGGCACCAGCAGCGCCGGCTGGAGATCGTCGGGGCCGCGCTCGACCTGTTCGCCACCAAGGGCCTGGCGCGGACGACGACCGCCGACATCGCCCGGGCGGCGGGGATCTCCACCGGGGCGCTGTTCCACTACTTCCCGTCCAAGCGCGCGGTCTTCCTCGCGATGTTCGAGGCGGACCGGGCGGACTGGGACGAGGCGTTCGCCGCGGCGCGGGACGCCGAGGACCCGTGGGCGGCGCTCATGGGCATCGTCGACCGGCTCGCGGCGGAGGCGGCCCACCCGGTCGTGACCGGGCTGATCGTGGAGATCCTCGCCCAGGCGCACCGGGACCCCGAGGTCGCCGGCCTGGTCGCCGACGGGGACCGCCGGATGATGCGGGGCATCGCCGAGCTCCTCGACCGGCTCCGCGCCGCCGGCCTGGCCGATCCGGGGATGCCCTCGGCGACCGCCGCGCGCTGGGTGCTCACGCTCACCGACGGGTTCCTCACCCGCGGGTACCCGGAGCCGGACCGGGACCGGGACGCCGAGCTGCGGACGGCCAAGCGGCTGCTCGCCCGGACCCTGCGCCACCGCGGTCCGGAGCCGCCGGCCTGACCGGGGCCCTCACACCTCCTTGAGGTGCTCGAAGAGCTCGGCGCAGCCACGGCAGCGGCGCAGCGCCTTGCAGGCCGTCGACCCGACCTCGCTGAGCGCCTCGGTGTCCGCCGATCCGCACAGCGGGCAGGACACCGCCTGCGGGACCGCGACCGGCTCCTCCAGCGCGACCGGGCCCGCGGGGCGCCCGGGCGCGGGTGGCGCGATGCCGGCCTGCACGAGCTTGCGGCGCCCGTCTGCGGTGATCCAGTCGGTGCGCCAGGCCGGCTCCGGAACGGTCCGGACCTCCACGTCGGCGAAGCCCGCCTCCGCCAGGGCCCGGACCAGGTCGGCGCGCATCGTGCCCATGGCCGGGCAGCCCGGATAGGTGGGCGTCAGCTCGACCACGACCGTCCCGGTCGGCCCGACGTGCACGTCCCGGAGCACCCCGAGGTCCGAGAGCGTGAGCAGCGGCAGCTCGGGATCGGTCACGGTGTCGGCGACGGCCCGCGGGTCGGCTGTGGTGGTCATCACACCCACCCTGTCCCGGCGAGGGGGTCCCGCGCCAGCCCCTGCCGCCCGGACGGTGGACACCGGCCGGACTGGCGCCGGGCGTCGCGCCGGGGGCAGGGTTGCGCGGATGGACGGCTTCCGGCGCGACGGCATGGTGTTCGACGTCCGGGACGGCGGGCCGCGCAACGGCGCCCCGGTCGTGCTGCTGCACGGCTTCCCCCAGGACGCTGCCGCCTGGACCGCGGTCTCCACCGACCTGCACGCCGCCGGCCTGCGCACCCTCGCCCCCGACCAGCGGGGCTACTCCCCCAGCGCCCGCCCGACCGCCCGCTCGGCCTACCGGCTGCGCGAGCTCACCGGCGACGTGCTGGCGCTGCTCGACGAGGCCGGCCTCGACAGCGCGCACGTCGTCGGCCACGACTGGGGCGGGGTCGTGGGGTGGGCGATGGCCGCCTGGCACCCCGACCGGGTGCGCACCCTGACCGCGCTGTCGGTCCCGCACCCGGCGGCGATGGCCAAGGCCCTGGTCACCAGCGACCAGCTGCTGCGGTCCTACTACATGGGCCTGTTCCAGGTCCCCTTCCTCCCCGAGCGGCTGCTGCTGGTCGCGGGCGGGGAGCCGCTGCGGCGCCTGTTCCTGCGCAGCGAGCTGCCACGGGACGTGTGCGAGCACTACGTGCGCCGGATGCGGGAGCCGGGCGCGCTCGCCGCGGCGATCTCCTGGTACCGCGCGCTGCCGTCCTACCCGCGGGACCCGGTCGGCACGGTGCGGGTGCCGACCCTGCACCTGTGGAGCGACCGCGACGCCTTCCTCGGGCGGACCGCCACCGAGGAGACCGCCCGCTTCGTCGACGCGCCCTACCGCCTGGAGGTGCTGGCGGGCGTGACGCACTGGATCCCCGAGCTGGCGCCCGAGCGGACCGCCGCCCTCGTCGTCGCGCACGTCCGGGAGCACGGCTGAGCGGCGTGCCGGGAACTCCCAGCGGCCCACGCCGGGGACCGGCGAGGATGGGCGGGTGGAGTACGCACCGAGCCCCCGCACCGCACCGACCCGCTCGCGGGAGCGGGTGTCCTACGACCGCGCCGCCGTGCACGCCGTCCTCGACGAGGCCGTCGTCTGCCACGTCGGCTTCGTCGTCGACGGCCGGCCGGTGGTCCTCCCCCAGCTGCACGCCCGCGTCGACGAGACGTTGTACCTGCACGGCTCCACCGGCGCCCGCGCGCTCCTGGCGGCCCGGGACGGCGGCCTGGACGTCTGCGTCACGGTGACCCTGGTCGACGGGCTCGTGCTGGCCCGGTCGGCGTTCCACCACTCGGTGAACTACCGGTCGGTCGTCGTGCACGGGACGGCGGAGGTGGTCACCGACCCCGCGGAGCAGACCGCCGCGCTCGACGCCCTGGTGCACGCCGTCGTCCCGGGGCGGACGGCGGGCACCCGCGCGCCCGACCGCAGGGAGCTGGCCGCGACCACCGTGCTGCGGCTGCCGCTGGCCGAGGTGTCGCTCAAGGCGCGCAGCGGGCCGCCCAACGACGACGCCGAGGACCTCGACGGGCCGCACTGGGCCGGGGTGCTGCCGCTGTCCACCGTCCCGGGCCCGCCCGTCCCGGCGCCGGACCTCGCCGCCGGCATCGAGACGCCCGCGCACGTCACCGACTGGACGCGGTAGCGGAGTGGCTCGGGAGCGGGTTCCGCACCCGAGCCACTCCGCTCGCGAGGGGGACGACGCTCCCGCCGCTGGTGGGGAGGCCGCCCCGCTGCCACGGTGGGCCCATGTGCTGCGGCGGGGACCGGGTCCTCGACCTCCCTCCGGCGGTCGTGGAGATGCAGGCGCGCTACCGCAGGCTGCAGGAGACCCAGGGGTGGGGCTGGGGCGAGGAGTCCCTCCCCGACTTCTTCCGCTGGGCCCGGTTCTCCCTGCTGGGCCCCGCCTTCGACGGGTTCGCCGCCACCGGCGACTGGGGCGCCGCGGTGCGGGCCGCCGTCGGCTCCGACGTCCCGGCCGGGCTCGTGTTGGTCACCGTGGACGCAGACGGGACCCCGGCCGTGCGCACCGGTCCGCCGCGGCCGGGGCTGGCCGGCTCCCCGGTCCCGGTGGACGTCGTCGTCGACTCGGCCGCCGCGTCCGACCTCGTCGTGGACGTCGCCGGCCACCCGGTCCCGGTGCCGGCCGGCGGCACCGGCCTGCAGACCGTGGACGTCGACCCGGGCTCCCCCACCGTGACCGTCCGGTGCGGCGATCGCCTGCTGGAGGTGCGGCCGGTGGCGGAGCGCCCGGCTGCGACGCTGCGGCTGCGCGCACCGCACTGCGCCCGCTGGTCGGTCACCGACGCGACCGGCGGCGCGTGGTTCGCCGACGGGGTGCCGCACAAGTGGGACGCCGCCCACCGGCCCTTCTTCCACGCGGCCACCGTCGAGGTGGCCGTGCCGGCCGGCGCCCTGCACGTGTCCGCCGCCCGCGGGCTGGAGTACGACCGGACCGAGTACGACCTCGACGTCGGGCCCGGGGAGTGCGCCGAGGTCGTCTGGGACGCCCCGCGCCGCTGCGACCCCGCGGCGGCCGGCTGGTACGGCGGCGACCTGCACGTCCACCTCGACTACAGCGGCGACTCCGTCCTCACCCCGGCCGACGCCGCCCGCATGCAGGCCGGCGAGGGCCTGCACCTGCTGCACCTCACCGCGGGCAACCTCGGCGGCTCGCTCGTCTACGACCGCGAGCTGCTGGAGGCGACCGCCGGGCAGGAGCTGTGGTCCGGCGGGACGACGGCGCTGGCCGGGCTGGAGTTCCGCAACGACCTGCTCGGCCACGTCCACGGGCTCGGGCTGACCGGCGTCCCGGCGCTGCTGCACACCGGGCACGAGGGCTCCGACGCCCCGTGGGACTGGCCGCCCAACGCCGCGGCCTGCCGGCAGCTGCGCGACCTCGGGGGGCTGACCACCTACGCCCACCCCGTCTCCTCACCCCTGGAGGACGTCGCCGCGCTGTACGCCCCGCAGCGCACGGTGGAGGCCCGCGAGCTCGTCGCCGACGCCGCCCTCGGCCTGGTGGACACCCTCGAGGTCGGCTCCTGCTTCGACGACCGCGGTGCCGTCGTGCTCTGGCACCACCTGCTCAACTGCGGGCTGCGGCTGACCGCCACGGCGGGCACCGACACCTTCCTGTCCTTCTCGCACGGGCCCGGCACCGCGTCGAACCCGCCCGGCTGGGTCCGGGTCTACGCGCTGCTCGGGGACGAGCCGCTGTCGGCGCGGGCGTTCACCGCGGCCGTCCGTGCGGGGCGGACCGTCGTCACCAACGGGCCGTGGCTGACGCTGGAGGTCGACGGCGCGGGCCCGGGCGCCGTGCTCGACCGCGCCGACGGCGACCGGCTGCGCGTGCGGGCGACCGTCACCGGGCCGGTCGACCGGCTCGAGCTGCACGGGCCCGACGGCGTGCTGGCCGCGACCGGCGGCGCGGACCTGGTCACCGAGGTGCCGGTGGCCGGCGGCCTGTGGCTGACCGCGGCGGCGCACGGCGGCGACGACCCGGCCGGGGCGCCGGTCTTCGCCACCACCTCACCGGTGTACGTCGACGCCGACGGACGGCGGACGGCGCGGGCGGCGTCGGCCCGCTGGTGCCTCGCCGCGCTCGACGCCCTGGCCGGGCTCGGTACCGCGCACGGGCGGTTCGCCCCGGACCGCAGGGACCAGCAGCTGGCCGACCTGCTCGACGTGGTCGAGCAGGCCCGGGCGGTGTACGCACCGATCGCCGATGACCCCGGGCCGCTCCGGAGGTCATGACCCGTGGGACACCGGATCGAGGAGGGCTCGTGGCACGGTTCGACGGAAAGGTCGCGTTCATCACCGGGGCGGCGCGCGGGCAGGGCCGCAGCCACGCGCTGCGGCTGGCCGGCGAGGGCGCCGACGTCATCGCGGTGGACCGCTGCGCGCCGATCGCCACGGTCGCCTACGACCTGGCTACCCCCGACGACCTGGCCGAGACCGTCCGTCTGGTGCGGGACCTCGGCCGCCGGGTGGTGACCGCGGAGGTCGACGTCCGGGACGCCGCGGCCCTCGGGACGGCGGTGCGCGAGGGGGTCTCCGAGCTGGGCCGGCTCGACGTGGTGCTGGCCAACGCCGGCATCGGGCTGATGAGGCCCGAAGCCCCCTCCGCCGAGGCCTTCCGCGACCAGCTGGACGTGAACCTCGGCGGCGTGTGGAACACCGTCCAGGCCGCGGCGCCGGTGCTCGTCGAGCAGGGCCGGGGCGGCGCCGTCGTCCTCACCAGCTCCGCGTTCGGGCTGACCGGCCGCGGCGGCGACGGCTCCGGCGGGGGCGACGGCTACGTGGCGAGCAAGCACGGCGTCGTCGGGCTGATGCGCACGTGGGCGAACTGGCTGGCGCCGCACGGCATCCGCGTGAACTGCGTCAACCCCTCCGGCGTCGCGACGCCGATGGTGCTCAACCCCGCCGTGGAGGCGTTGTTCGGCGGCAGCATCGACACCCCGGCCAAGCCGGCCGACGACGTGGCCAACCTGCTCGACGTCATGCTGGTCCAGCCCGAGGACGTCAGCGCCGCGGTGGCCTTCCTCGCCTCCGACGAGGCTCGCTACATCACCGGGGTGGCGCTGCCGGTGGACGCCGGGATGCTGGTGCGCTGACCCGGCGCTCAGAGGCCGCCGCCCGGAAGTGCGGCAGCAGCGTCGTCCAGCCGCCGGTGTTGCGCTCGCGCCAGGCCGGACCGCGGGTGCCGAGCCGCTCCCACCCCGTGTGCTCGATCTCGACCCGGGTGCCGTCCTCGCCGGCGGCGGTGAAGCGGATCTCGACGTCGGTGGCGTCGGCCCGGTCGGCGCGCAGGAACCACCGGTAGGCCAGCCGGGACGGCGGCTCCCACACCGTCACCTCGCCCCAGTCGTGCTCGACGCCGGCCGCCGTCCGCTCGTAGACGCGCCCGCCGACGCGGCCCTCGAGGACCACGCGCAACCCGTCCTCGCCGCTGACGGTGTGGTCGGCCGGCCACCACGTGCCGATGCCCGCGGTCCAGACGGCGAAGGCGTGGGCCACCGGGCAGGCGACGTCGAAGCCGAACCGCAGCGGCTCGGTCACGTGCCCGGCTCCGTGTTCTCCGCGACCAACCGGAACCGGGCCGCGGCCTCGCCCCACACCCGCTCCAGGTACTCCTGGACCGCCGCGAGCCCCTGCTCCTGCAGGCGGTAGATGCGCCGGGTGCCGCGCGGCTCCTCGACGACCAGACCGGCCTCCTTGAGCAGCCGCAGGTGCTTGGAGACGGCGGGCCGGCTGACCGGGAGGTCCCGCGCGAGCTCGCCCACCGAGCGCCCGCCCTGCCCGAGCAGGCTCAGGATCTGCCGGCGGGTGGGGTCGCCGAGGGCCTCGAAGGGGTCGCGCGCCGGGGCGCCCACGGTCAGGCGCCCGACTCGGCGCGGTCCTTGAGCCCGGCGGCGAACCGGTCGAAGGAGGGCTGCAGGTCCGGCATCGACCGCCAGACCAGCCCGAGCAGCGGGCCGCTGTACTCCTCGCGCACCCGGAAGTGCGTGCCCGCGCCGTCCGGGGTGAGCGTGTGGGTCCGGACACCGCGGAACAGGCCCAGCGGCATCCCGCCGGTGAACTCCAGCCGGGACGGCGCCTCGAACGCGGTCACCCGGACCGGGAACGCCCGCCCGGGCGCGGCCTCGGTGCGGATGCGCACCGTCCCGCCGGGCGCGATCGCGCCCTCGACGGCGGTGACGCCGGAGTCCCAGGACGGCCAGGTCCGGCCGTCGACCAGCAGCCGCCACACCTCCTCCGGTGCCGCCGCGATGGTCGCCGTCGCCTCGTAGGACCGCATCCCCCACTCCTCCCGCCTGGGGAACCCCAGCGTCACCGTAACCGACGGGTTACCGAGCTGGCCACCCGTGCGGGCGCCCGGGTGCGGCCACGTCGGCCGGGGCGCATGACCGGTCGCTCCACCGGGCACCCCTCCCTGGTCGGAGCCCGACGACCGAGGGAGTCCCGATGTCGACACCGATCCGTACCCTCCGTCCCCGCTGGCGCTCGGCGGCCGCCGGCGTCGCGATCGCCCTCGCCTCCTTCACCGCCGCCGGCTGCGGGGAGGACGTCGTCGACGACGGCGTCCAGCAGGAGGTCGAGGAGGGCGTGGACGACGCCGAGCAGGAACTCGAGGACGCGACCGACGGCGAGGACGACGGCGGCTGACCTCGCGTGATCGCGCGCCGCCAGGGGTAGGCAGCGCCGCGATGACCACCGACGCCACGACGCACTCGCTGTCCCGGGCCCGACGACTGGACCGCCTGCCGTTCACCCGCCAGCACGGCCGGCTGGTGGTCGGCTCCGGTCTCGGGTGGGCGCTGGACGCGATGGACGTCGGCCTCATCTCGTTCGTCATGGCCGCGCTCGCGGTCCAGTGGTCGCTGACGCCCACCGAGCTGTCCTGGATCGGCTCCATCGGCTTCGTCGGCATGGCCCTCGGCGCCACGCTGGGCGGCCTGCTCGCGGACCGGATCGGCCGCCGGCAGGTGTTCGCGCTGACCCTGCTGGTCTTCGGCGTGGCCACCGGCGCGGCGGCGCTGTCGTGGTCGGTGGGCGCGCTGCTGGTGTTCCGCTTCCTCATCGGCCTGGGGCTGGGCGCGGAGCTGCCGGTCGCCTCCACCCTGGTGAGCGAGTACGCGCCGGCGCGGGTGCGCGGCCGGGTCGTCGTCCTGCTCGAGGCGTTCTGGGCGGTCGGCTGGCTGATGGCCGCGCTCATCGGCTACTTCGTCGTCCCCCGGAGCGACGCCGGGTGGCGGTGGGCGCTGGCGCTGGGGGCGGTGCCGGCGGTCTACGCCGTCGTGGTGCGCCGCGGACTGCCCGAGTCGGTGCGCTTCCTGGAACTGCGCGGCCGCGTGGAGGAGGCCGAGGCCGCGGTGCGCCGCTTCGAGTCCGCCGCCGGGGTGGCGCCGGTGCCCTCGACGCCGCCGGAGCCGACGGCACCGCCAGGCCCCCGGGCGCTGTGGGCCCGCGGCACCCGCGGCCGGACGGCGGCGCTCTGGGCCGTGTGGTTCGGCATCAACTTCGCCTACTACGGCGCGTTCATCTGGCTGCCCACCCTGCTGGTGGCCTCCGGTTTCTCCCTGGTCCGCTCCTTCGGCTTCACCCTGCTCATCACGCTGGCCCAACTGCCGGGGTACGCCGCGGCCGCGGTGCTCATCGAGCGGTGGGGACGCCGTCCGACGCTGGTCGTCTTCCTCCTCGGCTCCGCCGTCGGGGCCGGCCTGTTCGCGCTGGCCGACGGCGAGACCGCCGTGCTCGTCACCGGCATGGTGCTGTCGTTCTTCAACCTCGGCGCCTGGGGCGCGGTGTACGCGGTGACGCCGGAGGTCTACCCGACCGCGCTGCGCGGCACGGGTTCGGGCGCGGCCGCCGGCTTCGGCCGGATCGCCTCGATCCTCGCGCCCCTGTGCGTGCCGCCGCTCCTGGACGCCGGCGGCAACGGGCTGGTCTTCGGCACCTTCGCCGCCTGCTTCGTCCTGACCGCGGTCGCCTCGTGGGCGCTGCCGGAGCACCGCGGTCAGGCGCTGGAGGAGATCGACGCCCGCGACGACGTCCTGACGCGGTGACGACGGCCGGACCCGGCGGCCTCGCCGAGCGCTACCGCCGCTACAACGCCTTGTGCAACGCACACCGCTTCGACGACCTGGGCGAGTTCGTCGCCGAGGAGCTCGAGGTGAACGGGGAGCGCCAGGGGCTGGCCGACTACGCCGAGGGCCTGACGGCCGTGGTGCGCGCGTTCCCCGACTACCGCTGGGACCTCCGGCACCTGCTGGTCGACGACCCCTGGGTGTCGGCGCACTTCGTCGACACCGGGACCCACCGGGGACCCTGGCTGGGCGTGCCGGCGACCGGGCGGGTGGTCCGCACGCAGGAGTTCTCGGTGTACCGCTGGGTCGACGGCCGGATCCGGGAGGTGTGGGTGACCGCGGACGACCTCGGCACGCTGCGCCAGCTGAGCTGACGCCGGCGCAACGCCCGCCGCGGCGCTCCGTCCCTCAGCAGGCAGCGCCGCCGCCCCAGCCCCCGCCGCCGCCCCAGGCGCTGCCGGCGGCGGTCGAGGTGGAGGGCGGCGCGAGCCGGGTGTCGTACTGGTTCCGGTCGACGTGACCGGCGCCCCACTGGCGGTGTTCGGTGCGGGGCAGGCGGACGGCGAGGGCGGTTCCGAGGACGAGTGCCAGCACCACCGCGATGCCGATGACGACGCTCATGGCTGCACCTCCGTGTCGGGAGCAGTGTGCCGGGTCGCCGTCCACCCGAGCGAGTCGCTCGACGGGGTGGGCGCCGCCCGGTCGACCCTCGTGCGTCACGCGAACGGGTGATCCGGCACGGCACTCGCGGCCGGAGCTGGGGAACCCCGCGCAAGGTCGGTCCGGTGACCGCCGCGCTGATCGCCGCGCTCACCATCGCCGTCGGCCTGCCACTGCTGGCGTGGTGGGTCGGGGGACGGCGGTTCTGGGGCCGGCTCCGGGGCTCGGCGGTGCCCGACCCGTGGCGTGACCTCGTACAGCGCCACCGGCTGTCGGCCGCCGAGGCAGCACGCATCGCCACCGAGGTGCCCCGCGGCCGGCCACTCGACGAGCCCCGCCTGCGCCGGGCGGCCGTCGACTGGGCCACCCGGTTGCTGGAGCAGGAGGCCGTTCGAGGACCGCGGAACCCGCGCACTCGCCGGCTGGTGCTGGCGCCGGTCGTGTGCTGGGCATCGGCGGTGTTCGCCTGGCTGGTCCACCGGGTCCTCAGCGGTCGGCCCGAGGACGTGAACTGGGTCAGCGTCGCCGCCTGGACCCTCGGGGCCTGGTGGATCGTCCGCCGACGCCGACGTCTGCGGCGCACGATCGCGGTCAACGCCGAGCCGTCCACGGTCGACGAGCCGTGAGGCCGCCGACCGACTCCGTGAGTGGAACCGGCGGCACCGGGGGACGTGACACCCCATGCCGAGCACCGTCAGCCGTCTCCTGCCCCCGCTGTTCCGCCTCCTCGGCGCCCGGCGCGAGTTCGCCGACCCGGAGGTCATGCTGCGCGGCGTCCGGGACCGCCAGGTACGGCCCGTCCCCTACGGGCCGCCGCGGGGACTGCGCGGTGTGCAGATCGAGGTCGACGTCCGCCACGACACCGGCTGGCCGGTGTACCGCGTCCTGCCGCGCTCCCGCACGGCGACCCGTGCCGCCGTCTACGTCCACGGCGGTGCCTGGGTCAACCAGATCCACCCGCTGCACTGGCGGCTGGTCGCCGGGCTCGCCGCGCGCAGCGGCACCGCGATCACCGTGCCGATCTACCCGCTGGCGCCCGTCGGGACCGCGGCCACGGTCGTGCCCCCCGTCGCCGACCTGCTCGCCGCGCTGGTCGACCGGCACGGCGCCGGGCAGGTCGCCGTCCTGGGCGACTCGGCCGGCGGGCAGATCGCGCTGTCCGCAGTCCAGCTCCTCCGCGACCGGGGGGTGCCGCCGCTGCACCGGACGGTGCTCGTCTCACCAGCGCTGGACCTGACCCTGGCCAATCCCGAGATCGACCTCGTCGAGCCGCAGGACCCGTGGCTGGCCCGGCCCGGCACCCGGGCCGCGATCGAGCTGTGGCGAGGGGACCTGCCGGTCAAGGACCCGATGGTCAGCCCGCTGTTCGGGGAGTTGGCCGGGCTCGGCCCGCTGACGGTCTTCAGCGGCACCCGGGACATCACCAGCCCGGACACCCGGCTGCTGGTCGGCCGCGCCCGGGCGGCCGGCGTCCCGGTCGACCACCACGAGGAACCCGGCCTGGTCCACGTGCACCCCCTGCTGCCGGTGCCGGAGGGGCGGCGGGCGCGCCGGCTCATGGCCGGCGTCCTCGGCGACTGACCTCGTCGGGGGCGGTCAGCTCCGGGCGGTGCCCGGTTGGTCCAGCTCGCGGCGGGCGGCGGCCAGCACGGCCTCGCGGACCCGGTCCAGCGTGGCCGAGCGCAGCCGCCACTGCTGCCAGTACAGGACGACGTCCACCGCGCCGGCCGGGTCGAGGACGAGCAGCTCCGCCCGAACGCCGCGCGCCTGCAGGTCAGGCACCATGCCCCACCCCAGACCGAGGGCGACGGCGGCGACGTAGTCCGCCGAGGCCGGCACGTGGTGCACGGGCGGAGCGACGCCGGCACCGGCCCGCGCGTGCAGGTAGCGGTGCTGCAGGTCGTCCTTGCGGTCGAAGACGACGACCGGCGCGCGGGCGAGCGCCTCGGCGGTCGGGCCGGCGGGGAACCAGCGCTGCGCGAAGCCGGGGGTGGCCATCGGCCGGTAGCGCATGCCACCCAGCCGGGTGGAGGTGCAGCCGGGCACCGGCTCGGCCTCCGCGGTCACCGCCGCCATGACCGCGCCGGCCCGCAGCAGGGCACTGGTGTGCTCCTGGTCCTCCCGGTGCAGGTCGAAGCAGACGTCGCCGCCCAGTGCGGCCAGCGCGGGCAGCACCCAGGTGGCCATGGAGTCGGCGTTGACCGCGACCGGCAGCGTGGGGACGGGCTCGGGCGACGGGTCGCCGCCGAGCTCGCGGGCGACGTCGGCGGTGAGCAGGTCGACCTGCCGGGCGAGGCGCAGCACCGCCTGTCCGGACTCGGTGACCTGCACCGGCTTCGTCCGCACCAGCAGGATCCGGCCGGTCGCGACCTCCAGCGCGCGCAGCCGCTGACTGATCGCCGACGGCGTGACGTGCAGTGCGCGGGCGGCCGCCTCCAACGTGCCTCCGCGGACGGTGGCGTCCAGCGCCCGCAGTTGGCCGAGGTCCAGCTCCATGAAGGGATGCTAACGATGCCTCAGGATCATGAGCTGGACGACGGTCCGTCGGGTTCCTACCGTCGATGGGGTGCTGACGACCCCCGCCCTGCTGGCCGTGGCGTCCGGACTCGCGCTCGGCATGGGGCTGATCGTCGCGATCGGCGCCCAGAACGCCTTCGTCCTGCGCCAGGGACTGCGCCTCGAGCACGTGGCCGCGGTGGTGGCGGTGTGCGCGCTCTCCGACCTCGCGCTCATCGGCGCCGGGGTGCTCGGCGCCGGCGCAGCGCTGTCCCGGGTGCCGTGGCTGATCCCGGTCGTGTGCTTCGCCGGGGCCGCGTTCCTGCTCTGCTACGGCGCGCTGGCCGCGCGACGGGCGCTGCGTCCGGGTGCGCTGCTCCCGGACGCCGCCGGCGCACGCACCGGTCTCGCGTTCACCGTGGGCACCTGCCTGGCGCTGACCTGGCTCAACCCGCACGTGTACCTGGACACGGTCGTGCTGCTGGGGTCGATGGCCTCGACGTACGGCGAGCACCGGTGGCAGTTCGCCGCCGGTGCCGGGATCGGCAGCGTCATCTGGTTCACCGGCCTCGGCTTCGGCGCCCGCCTGCTCCGGCCGGTGTTCGCCCGCCCGGCCGCATGGCGGGTCCTCGACGGGAGCATCGCCGTCGTCATGACCGCCCTCGCCGTCTCCCTCGCCGTCCGCGGACTCAGCGGGGCCTGAGCCCGGTAGCAGCCGTGGGTGGACGCCTGGAGGGGACGCGGCGGGTGCCGGTCAGCCGAGGGCGAGGAGGACGCACAGCACGGTGAGGCACGCGGTGAGCCCGCCCATGCCCCAGCGCTCCAGCGGGTGCCGGCCGGCGAGGTTGCCCGCGGTGTTCACCGCGAAGAGCACGGCGAGCCCCCAGCACGCCACGGTGAGCGCCGGGCTCTCCGACGCGGAGCCCACCACACCGCCGCGGAGGAGCAGCAGCCAGCCGATCCCGACCAGGACGACGGCGGCGACCAGGCTGGCGGCCCGGTACCTGCCCGGCAGCCGCCCGTCGGACCGCGCCGCCCGGCCGCCGTAGGCGGCGGCCGCCCACGGCGCCCCGGCGGTGAGCGCCAACTGGAAGGCGGCAGCGAGCAGCAGCAGGCCGCAGGCGGCGACGGCCAGGCTCTCGGTCACAGCGCGCTCCTCCGTCCGGAACCGGTCTCGCGAGGCCGGGATCAGCTGAGCGCTCCCCCGGCACCCGGTCTCGTCCCCGCGGCCCTCGCCCGGCACACGCGGGTGTAGGCCACGAGACCCAGCGCGATCCGGAGCAGCCCGACGGGCGAGACGAGTCCGGCCCACAGCGGGGACCGTCCGGGCCGGATCACCCCGCGGTCCCCCCAGGCCGCCACCGCCGGGGACAGGGTCAGGTGGACCAGGCCCGCGAGCCACGCCCACCGCGGGATGCGCCGGCGCTGCCACCGCTGCCACTCCCCCGGGCGCCGGCGGACGTGGTGCGCCACCCCCAGCGCGACGATCCCGCTGGCCAGGTTCACCAGGCCCGGGCCGACCGGCACCCCCGACCGGCGGCGCAGGCAGCGCACGACGGGGACGGCGACCTCTGCCGTGCTCCCCAGCATCGCGACCGCCCCCACCGCGCCGAGGTAGGGCCGCAGGTCGTCGAGGACCGCGGCGGTGACCGGATCGAGGGGTGTGGGCGCTCTCGGCGTCACGGCGGGACCGTAGCCGCTGCGGCGTGCCGCGCGACCGGCTCCGCGCCCCCGTCGGGCGGCTCCGGGTAGACCGCCGTCCTGCGGGTAGCGGCCCTGCATGGCAGAACTGACCCGGGACCACCTCCAGGGACTGCGCGTGGCCGTCACCGGCGCCACCGGCAACGTCGGGACGGCGTTGCTGCGCCGGCTGACCGCGCCGGGCAGCGGGGTGGCCGAGGTGCGCGGCCTGGCTCGGCGACAGCCGCCGGAGGGGGCTCCCTACGACGGCGTCCAGTGGCACCAGGCCGACCTCGGGGAGACCCGCAGCGAGCACGTCCTCACCCGGTTCCTGGACGGCGCCGACGCCGTCGTCCACCTGGCCTGGGCACTGCAGCCGGGCCGGCAGCCCGAGCGGCTGGCCCGGGTGAACGTCGACGGCACCCGCCGGGTGGTCCGCGCGGCGGTGGCCGCGGGCGTGGGCCACGTGGTGCACATGTCCTCCCTCGGCGCCTACGCCGCCGGCGCCGGTCAGCGGGCGGTGACCGAGGACTGGCCGACCACCGGCATCCCCAGCGCGCAGTACAGCCGCGACAAGTCCCAGGCCGAGCAGGTGGTGCGCGACGTCGTCGGCCGGCGGCAGGACACCACGCTCACCGTCGTCCGCCCCACCCTCGTGCTGCAGCCGGAGGCGAGCAGCGAGATCGGCCGCTACTTCCTCGGGCCGCTGCTGTTCGGCGCCGCGCGACTGGTCCCCGAGCCGCTGGCGAAGGTGCTGCCCCTGCCGCTGCCGTCGGTGTACGTCGGCTTCGTCCACGCCGACGACGTCGCCGACGCGCTCGGGCGGATCCTCGACCGCCGGGCACCGGGCCCGTTCAACCTCGCCGCCGAGCCGACGATGGACGCCGACGCCCTCGCCCGCGCGCTGGGCACCGTGCGGATCCCGGTGCCCGCCTTCGTGCTGCGCACCGCGCTCGCGACGGCCTTCCACGCCCGCCTCGTCCCGACCGAGCCCGGGTGGCTGGACATCGGCACCCAGGCGCCCGCCCTCGACAGCGCGCGGGCGCGCCGGTTGCTCGACTGGGCGCCGCGCCACCGGGGTGACGACGTGCTGCGGCAGTTCGTCGCCGCGCTCGGCCGCGGCGAGGGCGCGCCGGGCCCGCTGCTGCAGCCCGCCGGCGGAGCCGAGCTCGACCCCGCCGGCGACCCGGCCAACGCGCCCGGCCCGCGGGCGGACTAACCCCGCGGCATGCCGGCGTCGCGCAGCAGCCCGCCGCCGATGATCACCCGCTGCACCTCGCTGGTGCCCTCGTAGAGGCGGTAGAGGCGCGCGTCGCGGTAGAAGCGCTCGACCGGGGTGGTGCGCAGGTAGCCCAGCCCGCCGTGCACCTGGACCGCGCGGTCGACCGCGCGGCCCACCATCTCGCTGCAGAAGAGCTTGGCCGACGACGGGCCGATCGAGGTGTCCTCGCCGCTGTCGTAGCGCGCGGCGACGTCGCGCACCATGCTCCGGCCGGCCAGGAGCTCGGCGTGCACGTCGGCCAGGTGGGCCTGCACCAGCTGGAAGCGGCCGATCGGTGCGCCGCCCTGCCGGGCGGTGGCCGCGTACGCGACCGACTCGTCCAGGACCCGCTGGGCCATGCCGACGCACAGCGCGGCGATGTGCAGCCGGCCCCGGGAGAGCACGGTCAGCGCCTTCGCGTAACCCCGGCCCTCCTCGCCGACCAGCGCCTCGGCCGGCACGCGCACGCCGTCCAGGACGACCTCCGCCGTCCAGGCCCCGGCCTGGCCCATCTTCGCGTCCTTGGGGCCGACGGTGACCCCGGGCGTGCCGGCGTCGACGACGAAGCTGGAGATGCCCCGGCCGCCACGCTCCGCGGGGTCGCTGCGAGCGAAGACGACGAACAGGTCGGCCAGCGGGGCGTTGGTGGTGTAGCGCTTGACCCCGTCGACCACCCAGCCGTCGCCGTCCCGCCGGGCGGTGGTGCGCAGCCCGGCGGGGTCGGAGCCGGCCTCGGCCTCGGTGAGGGCGAAGGACCCGATCAGCGAGCCGTCGGCCATCCCGGGCAGGTACCGCGCCTTCTGCTCCGGGCTCCCGAACCGGGCGATCACCTGGCCGGCGATGCCGTTGTTGGTGCCGAACAGCGAGCGGAACGCCGGGGTCGTGTACCCGAACTCGAGGGCCAGCTCGACGTCCTCGGCCATGGTGACGCCCAGGCCGCCGTACTCCTCGGGCAGCGCGTACCCGAACAGCCCCATCTCCGCGGCGCGGGCGCGCAGCTCGTCGGGGATGCGGTCCTCGGTCTCGATCCGCTCCTCGAGCGGGACGACGACCTCGCGCACCAGCTGCCGCACGGCGTCCCTGACCTGGCGGAAGTCGTCGGCGTCCACGCCACCATCGTGCGGCCCGCGGGGACCGGACCGCCCGGCGGCCCGGGCGCGACACGCCAGAGCGCAGCGCAGTGGATCGTGGACTCCGTGTTGTGACCGGCGCTGACCGGCGCTAGCGTCGGGACCAACCGCTCGAAGCCGCAGGCGGTCGCTGCACAACCCGCCGGAGTTCCCGTGCCGCACCTGCAGATCTCGCTCGTCCCCGCTCCCGACCAGGTCGTCGTCCGGCTCTCCGGTGACGCCGACGTCTCGACCGTCGACCGCCTGACCAGCGCGCTCCAAGAGGCGGCGGAGCTGGGCACCCGCCGGGTCGTGGTGGACGTCGCCGGCGTCCGCTTCTGGGACGGCACGTGCCTGCACGCCCTGACCCGGTTCAGCGACGCCGTCTCCCCCACCGGCCGCTCCTGCCGGGTGGTCGGCGCCCCGGCCGCCACCCGCCGCCTGGTCCGGACCTCGGGCCTGGCCGGCCGGCTGGAGCTGGACGGGCCGCTCGGCGGCCAGGACCCGGTGCTGCCGGCCGGCCCCCGGCCGACCCCGAACCGGTCGCTGCCGGTGCCACCGGCCCCCGCGGCCGCCGGGAGCCGCCGGGCGGTGGCGCCGCACGAGGTGCGCACCGCGCGGCGGGTCGAGGACCGCCCGCCGCGGCGGCGGGTCCGGATCGGGACGCTGCGCCGCTGGCGCTGAGGTCCTCCCCGGGCGGCGCCCCCGCGCCGGTGAGACCCTTCCGGCGGCCGGCCGACCGGGCCGGCCGCGACAGTCGGGAGGCCCGGTGGGCGAGATCGTCGTGGTGCGGCACGGCCAGACGGAGTGGAGCCTCAGCGGCCAGCACACGGGCGTGACCGACCTGCCGCTCCTGCCGGAGGGCGAGGAGCAGGCCCGCCGCCTGGCCGACGCCCTCCGCGACCGCACGTTCACCGAGGTGTGGGTGAGTCCGCGGCAACGCGCCCGCCGCACCGCCGAGCTGGCCGGGCTGACCCCGACCGGCACCGACGAGGACCTCGTCGAGCTGGACTACGGGGCGTACGAGGGGCGGACCACGGCGGAGATCAGCGAGGAGCTGGGTCGCACGTGGTCGGTGTGGGTCGACGGCCCCACCCCCGGGGCGACCCCCGGGGAGACGCTGGCCGACGTCGGCGTCCGGGTGGACCGCGTGCTGGCGAGGGCCCGGGCCAGGCTCGACGGCGGGGACGTGGCGCTGGTCGCCCACGGGCACGTGCTGCGGGTCCTGACCGCCCGCTGGCTGGGCCTCGAACCGGCGGCCGGCGCCCTGTTCGCGCTCCCGGCCGGCTCCTACGGCATCCTCGGGCACGAGCACCGCCGGTCCGTCCTCACCGGGTGGGGCCTGCACTGACGAGGGCCCAACGGCCCGTCCCGCCGGGCCCTCTGGCCCGCGGCGACGCGCCGTCGGGCCGCGGTGTCCCGCCGCGGCCCAGCGGACCCTGGAGGGATGGGCGGCCGAGGATCAGCGCGCGGGGACCCGGCTGACCGGCGTCCCGCCCGGCACCGGAGGACCCGGCCGCCCGAACAGCCACCCCTGGCCGAGGTCCGCGCCGAGGTCGGCGACCTCCTCGGCGACCTGCTCGCTCTCCACGCCCTCGGCGACGACCAGGGCGCCGATCCGGTGCGCCACCTCCACCACCGCCCGCACCATGGTGCGCGCGCCCTCGTCGGGCAGCGCTTGCACCAGCGGCTTGCCGAGCTTGACCACGTCCGGCCGGACGGCGGTCAACAGCGAGCGGCTCGACCAGCCGGCCGCCACGTCGTCGATCGCGACCCGCCAGCCCAGCGCCCGGTGGTGCTCGAGCACCGCCAGCAGGTGCCCCCGGTCGGCCGCGGCGGAGACCTCCCCGACCTCCACCACCAACCGGCCGGGCTCGATGCCCGCGTCGTGCAGCGCCTGCTCCGTCGAGGCGAGGCAGACCTCGGGGCGCAGCACCGCCGCGGGGTGGGAGTTCACGAACAGGGCGGCGTCGCCGAGCCAGGGCGCCGCACCGGCGATCGCCGACTCGCGGCCGATCCGGTCCAGCCGGGCGAGCCAGCCGGCCGACTCGGCGACGAAGAAGAGGTCGCCGCCGCCCACCTCCCGGCCGTCCACCAGCCCGCGCAGCAGCGCCTCGTGGCCCACGACGGCCCGGTCGGCGAGCCGCACGATCGGCTGGTAGGCCGACCACAGCTCGGCCTCGGCCAGCAGTCCGATCTCGACGGTCACCCCCCGCCGGGCCAGCTCCACGGCCAGCGTCGGCGCGGCGAGCAGCCGCGCCGCGAGCGCCGCCCGGTCGGTCGGCGGATCGGTGGCCACCCGCACGTCCTCGGCCTCCGCGGTGGTGAGCTCGCGGGCCAGGCGCCGGAACAGCCGGTCGACGCCGCGGCCGCCGTCCTCGTCGGTGATGTCGAGCAGGTCCGACGCCCCCGAGACCGGCAGTCCGAGGGCCCGGGCGGTGCGGGCCACCTCCGCCAGCAGCCGCCCGTCCGAGGTCGCCAGCAGCACCCGGCCGACGTGTCCAGGGACGTGCCAGTACTCCCGGCGCCGGGCGCCGCCGTCCGTGCTCGCCACCCCAGCAGGATGACCGAGCGGGCACGTGCCCGCAGCCAGGCGCGCGTGGGAGGGAGGCGCAGGAACGCCGCCAGCCTCGTTTGCGTTGTCATAGCAACCGCTGCGAGTCTGGCGACCGTCCTCAACTTGAATGTCTAAGGTCGTGCACATGTTCCCTGTCGCACAGATGGTCCACCCGCCGCCGCGGTCCCGGGGCGGACGCCCGCGGGACCCCAGCCGGGACGGCGTCATCCGGTCGGCGATCCTCCGGCTGCTGGCCGACGTCGGGTACGGGGCCATGACGATGGACGCCGTCGCCGCCGAGGCGGGGGTGGGCAAGGCGACCATCTACCGGAGGTGGCGGACCAAGCAGGACCTCGTGGTCGACACCATCTCCGACCTCAACCGGGAGATCGCCGTCCCGGAGGACACCGGGTCCATCGAGGGTGACCTGCGTGCGGTGATGCGCCTGGTCGGCCGGTCCATCGACAGCCCGGCCGGCGCGGCGATCCGCGCGCTGCTGCCGGCCATGCAGCACCAACCGGCGCTGGTGGACGCCTTCCGCAACGGTCCGCTGGCCGTGTGGCGCCACGCCTACGCCGAGATCTGGTCCCGCGCCGAGGAGCGCGGTGAGGTCCGCCCGGGGCTGGCGCGGTCGGTGACCGCGGAGGCCACCAGCGCGCTCATCGTGCAGCGGTGGCTGCTCACCGGGGAGCCGATCGACGAGGCCTACATCGACCAGGTCCTCGAGGTCGTCGTCATGCCCCTGGTGCGCAACGCCCACCCCGACGCGCACTGAGGCTCACCAGCCGAGCGTTCCCGGTTCCCCCTTGAAGGGGCCGACCACCTCGGCGGTGATCCACCCGCCGTAGAAGTCGCCGGCCTGGGCGCGCACCGGCTCGCCGTCGACGAGGGCGCGGTCGACCCGGCTGGGGTAGAAGGCGACCGCACCCCGGAGCAGCGTGTATCGCGGGTCGGGGTCCTCGTAGGACCAGCCCACCGCGGGCACGCGCCGGTCGCCGACCACCGCGTCCCAGTAGGTCGCGGCGCCCTTCCACTCGCACCAGGAGGTGCCGGGCGCGCGCCGGAGGACGTCGTCGGCGACGTCCCCGCGGGGGACGTAGTAGACCGGCGGGTGGCTGGTCTCGCAGACCCGCACCGCCCGGGTCGAGTCGGCGAGGGTCCGACCGGCCAGCTCGACCACCACCCGCCGGCCCGTGACCTCGGCCGAGGGTGGGCGCGGGTAGTCCCAGACGGACTCCTGCCCCGGCCCGACCGGGTCCCGGCGCGGCTGCGGCACGTCAGTCGTTGCGGTGCCGGACCTTCTGGACGACGACCAGCGTGACGAGCAGGCCGAGCGCGCCGACCGCCGCCATCCCCGCCGGCGTCTGGAGGAACTGCTGCACAGCCGCCTGGCCCCGTGCCTTCAGTCGCTGCGGGCTGCTCCGGAAGACCAGCTGGTCGAGGGTCGCCGCCAGGGACTCACGGGCGGCGTCGATCTCCAGCTGGATCTGTCGAGGGTCGCGAGGCACGGCGACAGCCTGCCAGACGGCGTCGCGTCCAGCGCGTTCCCGTCGGTGGGGGCACCCGCACGGGCGACCTCCTAGACTCCGGACGCCGCGGGAGTGGTGTAACGGCAGCCACGCCAGACTTAGGATCTGGTGCCTTCGGGCGTGGGGGTTCGACTCCCCCCTCCCGCACCCGTCGACGCCGGGCGGTCACACCACCGCGGCGGTGCGGACCCGGTCGAACCAGAGCGCGAGCTCCTCGGCCGGCAGTGGCCGACACAGGAAGTAGCCCTGCGCGACGTCGCAGCCCAGCTCGCCCAGCCGCTCCCACGTACCCCGGTCCTCCACCCCCTCGGCGACCGTGGTCAGCCCGAGGTTGTGGCCCAGCTCGACCACCGACCGGACGATCAGCGCGTTGCTGCGGTCGGCGGCCATGTGCGCGACGAACGAGCGGTCGATCTTCAGCTGGTGCACCGGCAGGTCCTTGAGGTGGGCGAGCGAGGTGTACCCGGCGCCGAAGTCGTCGATGGAGAGGGTGATCCCGACCTCGGCCAGGCGGGCGAGGATCCGCTGCGCACGGGCGGGATCGGCCATGATCGCGCTCTCGGTCACCTCGAGCTCGAGCCAGGAGGCCGGCACCTGCCGGCGCGCCAGCACCTCGAGGACGTCGTCGACGAAGCGCTCGTCGAGCAGGTTGCGGGCCGAGACGTTGACCGCCACGTGCAGCTCCAGCCCCCCGGCCTGCCACCGGGCGCACTGCTCCAGGGCAGCGTCGAGCACGTAGCGGGTCAGCGGGCGGATGAGCGGCGTCCGCTCGGCGACGGGGATGAACAGCGCCGGCGGGATCAGTCCCCGCTCCGGGTGCTGCCAGCGCACCAGCGCCTCCACGCCGCACACCTGCTCGCCGGGGACGGCGACCTTCGGCTGGAAGTGCAGCACCAGCTCGCCGTTGTCGATGGCGCGCCGCAGCTCCCCGAGCAGTCCCAGCCGCTCCGGGCTGTGGTCGTTGAGCGCGGAGTCGTAGACGCACACGCCCAGGCTGCGGTCCTTGGCCGCGTACATCGCGATGTCGGCGTTCTGCAGCAGGGTCTCGACGTCGGTCCCGTGCGCGCCCGACAGCGCGATGCCGATGCTCCCGTCGACGTCCAGGTGGACCCCGTCCGCCTCGATCGGCGCCTCGAGGGCCGCCAGCGCCCGCCGGGCGAGCTCGAGGGCGGCGTCGGGGCCGTCGACGGTCGGCAGCAGGATGGCGAACTCGTCGCCGCCCAGCCGGGCCACCGTGTCGGTGCCACGCACCGTGTCCCGCAGCCGGCCGGCCACCGCCTGGAGGACGAGGTCGCCGTAGGCGTGGCCGAGGGTGTCGTTGATCTCCTTGAAGCGGTCCAGGTCGATGAGCATGAGGGCAGCCGCCGCCCCGCCGTCCGCGGACAGGGCGACCTCGCCGCGCTGGCGCAGCAGCGTGCGGTTCGGCAGACCGGTGAGCGCGTCGTGCAGGGCCTGCTGCCGGTTCTGCTCCGCCTGCGCGACGGTCTCCCGCCGGCTCCGGGTGAGGACCGCGGTGAACCAGCCGACCAGGGCCAGCCCCACCCCGAAGACGGCCGGCGTCGCCACGAGCAGCAGCTCCTGGGAGTGGCGCATGGAGTCCAGCGCCAGGCTGGACGCCAGCCAGTGCTCGCGTGCCTCGTCCTCGACCACGGCCTCGAGCCGGTCGTAGTGCTCGTCGACGAACTCGTCCTCGTAGGCCTCCGCCCGGGCCGGGTCCCACTGCGCGACGGCGATCAGGTCCTCGACCGCCTGCTGGTAGGAGTCGTGCAGCCGCAGCCAGCCACCGACGAGCTCGTCGTGCCCGGTACCCGAGACCGCACCGAGCTCCTGCAGCGCCGACCGGGTGGCCGCGCTGGCGGCTCCGTACTCCTCCCGGACCTCCGCGTCGTCCTCGACCGCCAGCTGGTCGGCGGACTCCTCCATCAGCAGCAGGGAGCGCTCGGCCTGGTCCGACCACTCGGAGACCGCGGCACTCTGCTCGGCCCTGGTGGCGGCGCGCGCGTTGGCGACCGCCGCGAGGACGGAGAAGACGGTGAGCACCAGGAGCACGGCCACGAGCCCGCCCGTGGCCGCGTGCGTGGACAGCCGGCGTGGGCGCCGCCGGCGGCGGCCCGCCGGGCGCAGTCGTCCCCGGGACGCGTCGGTCGTCGAGGTCATGTCCGGTTCTCCCTGGTGTCGGCGGCTCCTCGGTGAGGCCGTCCCCCGGGGGATCGGGTGCTCCCCCGCCCGGCACGACCGGCGGGCCGGGTCCGGTCACCCGGGGGGATGACGCGGGAGCGACGCCGCCGCCGGCCGCGACCCACCCGCACGGGGTGCCCGGGTGTCGCCCGATCGGGTCCTCCTCCTCCGCCGGGCGCCGACGCGAGCCGATCCCCTCTCCGGACCCCGGACCGGGCCCCTCCCCCCATCGGGTGACACCGCCGCGCGATGCGGTTGAGAGCGGGGTCCGGACGTGCCGACGACCTCCTCGTGACGCTCCTGTCCTCGCAGCCGGCCGCCGCCGGTGTGCCCTCCGCCGTCCCGGCGCCCGGCTCGGTCCTGCCGCCGCCCGAGCGCCGGCTCGGTGACGTCCTCGTCGAGCAGGGCGTGCTGACCGAGGCGCAGCTGTTCGACGCGCTCCGGCAGCACGAGCGGATCGCTGAGCCGCTGGGCGCGGTGCTCCTCGCCCGCGGCCTGGTGACCCGCCGCCAGCTCTACGTCGCCCTCGCCGACGTCTGGGGCGCCGACATGGCGTTCGTCGACCCGGTCGAGGTCGACCCCGACCTGGCGCGGCTGTTCCCCTCCGCGATGCTCGCCCGCGAGGTGTGGGTGCCGCTGCAGGTGGAGCGGGACGGCGACGGGGAGCTGCAGGTCGTCGTCGCCACCGCCGGCCGTCCCTCGGCGCACGTCGCCCAGGAGGTCGTGCAGCGCACCGGCATCCGGCGGGTGCGCCAGGTGGTCACCACCGACTGGGACGTGCAGCGGGCGCTGCGCACCGTGTGGCGCGACGAGCTCGTGCACGACGCGGTGCGGTCGCTGGCCGAGCGGCGTCCGGACGAGTCGGCGTCGAAGGTCTTCGTCTGGCCGCAGGTGGCCCTCGGCATCACGGTCGCGGTGGGCACCATCGTGTGCGCCGCCCTGTGGTTCTCGACGACGATGCTCGTGCTCGTGGCGACGGTGAACGTCGCCGTCGCCCTCGCCGTCGGCACCAAGGCGCTGATCAGCACCGTCGGGACCGCCTACGAGACCGTCGAGCAGGTCACCGACGCCGAGGTCGCCGCGCTCGAGGACACCGACCTGCCCCGGTACACGATCCTCGTGCCGGTCTACAAGGAGGCCGGCATCGTGGGCCTGCTGATGCGCAACCTCGCGGCGCTGGACTACCCGCGGGAGAAGCTGGAGATCCTGCTCCTGCTGGAGGAGGACGACCCGGAGACCCTCACCGCCGCGCTGGCCGCCGCGCCGCCGGACCTGGTGCGCATCATCGTCGTCCCGCACTCGCTGCCCAAGACCAAGCCCCGGGCCTGCAACGTCGGCCTGGCGTTCGCCCGCGGCGAGTTCGTCGTCATCTACGACGCCGAGGACCGGCCCGACCCCGACCAGCTGAAGAAGTCGCTGATCGCCTTCCGCAAGGGCGGCGAGGACCTGGTCTGCGTGCAGGCCGCGCTGAACTACTTCAACGCGCGGGAGAACCTGCTGACCCGCATGTTCACCCTCGAG
The DNA here is from genome assembly GCF_048569675.1 of Geodermatophilus sp. CPCC 206100. Classification (NCBI taxonomy): domain Bacteria; kingdom Bacillati; phylum Actinomycetota; class Actinomycetes; order Geodermatophilales; family Geodermatophilaceae; genus Geodermatophilus; species Geodermatophilus sp. CPCC 206100. The sequence continues at coordinate 36,330 of NZ_JAQISV010000031.1, read as the reverse complement.
TACTCCTCCTGGTTCGACTACACGCTGGCCGGCCTGGACAAGCTGCGGCTGCCGATCCCGCTGGGCGGCACGAGCAACCACTTCCGCACCGACCTGCTCCGCCAGCTCGGTGGCTGGGACCCGTACAACGTCACGGAGGACGCCGACCTGGGTATCCGGGCCTCGGCCCGCGGGCACCGCGTCGCGGTCGTGAACTCGACGACCTACGAAGAGGCCAACATGGCCGTCGGCAACTGGATCCGGCAGCGCAGCCGCTGGATCAAGGGCTACATGCAGACGGTGCTCGTGCACACCCGCCACCCGGTGAAGCTGGTGCGCACCGTCGGGCTCCGGCAGTCGGCCGGCTTCGCGCTGCTCATCGGCGGCACGCCGCTGATGTTCCTGGCGACGCCGTGGCTGTACGCGCTGTTCCTCGTCGAGCTGGTCTTCCCCGGCGCGCTGGTGCCGGTGCTGCCGGAGTGGCTGACCCTGGTGAGCGCCGCGAACCTGCTCCTCGGCAACGGCGTGATCATCTACCTGTCGCTGCTCGCCGGGTTCAAGCGCCGCAGCTACGGCCTGGTCCCGTTCGCGCTGCTGTCGCCGCTGTACTGGCTGCTGCACTCGATCGCGTCCTACAAGGCCGCCTGGCAGCTGCTGACCAAGCCGTTCTACTGGGAGAAGACCCAGCACGGTCTGTCCGCCCACGTGCAGGCACCGGGTGCGCCCGCGGACGCCGCGGCGGAGACGACGGCCGAGGTCCCGGTGCCGGCCGGTGCCGGCCGGCACGCGGCCGCGGGCGTCCACGGCCGGATGGCCTGGACCGACGTCGCACCGGAGGTGCACTCATGAGCACGATCCAGCTGCCGGCTCCCGGCCGGCCCGACACCTCCTGGGCGGTCCGACCGCCCCGGGTCGACCTACGCCGCGTCTTCCTGACCTGCGGGCTGGTGCTGGCCGCGGAGATCCCGCTGATGCTCGTCATGGGCAACTCGTGGGACGAGGCGATGCTGCCCGGCTACGCGATCCTCATGGTGACCTTCGGGGCCGTGTTCTGCCTCGCCGCGGTCACGGTGGCGGGCTTCACCGCCGGCGCGGCCGCCGCGGGACTGCTGCTGCTCGGTGTGGTCGACCTGCTCCCGGTGCTCGGCGGGGCGGCCGTGCTCGCCCTGGTCTGCGGGGTCGCCCCCGGCTGGGCGCGGGTCGAGGCCTGGCAGGCCGCGCGGTCGGTCGCGCTGACCGCCGGTGAGGAGGCCGCCGTGGCCCGCACCGCCCTGCCCATGACCGGCCGGCACCGCATGAGGGGCCCGCGCCAGCGGCTCACCTGGCGGCTGGACCGCACGTTCGCCGCGTTCCTGGTGCTGGCCTTCCCGCCGGCGATCGCCGCGTTCTCGCTGTGGTTCCTCGACTGGATCGCGCAGCGCTGACCGCGCCGCAGGGCCGGTCGCCCGGCCGGTGGCTGAGCCGCTCGCCCGGCCGGTCGCCGGGCGGGTCGCTCAGCGGCGGGCGAGCAGCTCGGCGACCAGCGGGACCAGCGCCGAGAAGGCCTGGCCCCGGTGGCTGCGGGCGTCCTTCTCCGCCGGGTCCAGCTCGGCCGCGGTGACCTCCAGGCCCTCCGGCACGAACACCGGGTCGTAGCCGAAGCCGTTGCTGCCCCGCTTCGCCCGGACCACCCGGCCGCGCCACGCGCGCTCGATCACCCGCTCGCCGCCGTCGGGCGTGACCAGGGCCGCGGCGCAGACGAACGCCCCGCCCCGCCGCTCGTCGGGGACGTCGGCCAGCTGCCCGAGCAGCAGGGCGGTGTTGGCGTCGTCGTCCCCGTGCCGGCCCGACCAGCGGGCGCTGAGCACGCCCGGCATCCCGTTGAGCGCGTCGACGGTGAGGCCCGAGTCGTCGGCGACCGCCGGCAGGCCGGTGTACCGGACCGCCTCCCGCGCCTTGAGCAGCGCGTTCTCCGCGAAGGTGACCCCGGTCTCCGGCGCCTCGGGGTAGTCGGCCACGTCGGCCAGCCCCACCACCGACACCCCGGCGACGGCGCTGCTCAGCAACCGCTGGAGCTCGGCCAGCTTGCCGGCGTTGCGGGTGGCCAGCAGCAGCCGGGTGCCGGCGGTCACCGGGCCAGCGCCTCGGCCTGCAGCCGGGACAGCTCTCCGCAGCCGGCGACCGCGAGGTCGAGCAGCGCGTCGAGCGTCGTCCGGTCGAAGACGCCGTTCTCGGCGGTGCCCTGCACCTCGACGAAGCTGCCGTCGCCGGTGCAGACCACGTTCATGTCGGTGCCGGCGCGCACGTCCTCCTCGTAGGCGAGGTCCAGCCGCGGCTGCCCGTCGACCAGGCCCACGCTCACCGCCGCCACCGACTGCACGACCGCCTTCGGGCGGACCAGCTTCTTCCGGCCGCCGAGCCACGCGACGGCGTCGGCCAGCGCGACGTAGGCGCCGGTGATCGCCGCCGTCCGGGTGCCGCCGTCGGCCTGCAGGACGTCGCAGTCGATGGCGATGCTGTTCTCGCCCAGCGCCGCCAGGTCGATCGAGGCCCGCAGCGACCGGCCGATCAACCGGCTGATCTCGTGGGTGCGGCCGCCGATGCGGCCCTTGACCGACTCCCGGTCGCTGCGGGTGTGGGTGGCCCGCGGCAGCATCGAGTACTCGGCGGTGACCCACCCCAGGCCCGAGCCCTTGCGCCAGCGCGGCACACCCTCGGTCACGCTCGCCGCGCAGAGCACGCGCGTGCGGCCGAACTCGACGAGCACCGACCCCTCGGCGTGATCGAGCCAGTGGCGGGTGATGGTCACCGGGCGGAGCTGGTCGGCCGCCCGGCCGTCGGGACGCGGGCTCGCGGCTGCTGTCACGTACACCGACAGTAGTGCGCGCCGGGCGGCGGCCGGTCGGCGCGGGCAGGATCGCGGGCATGCGATCGGAGCTGCGCGCGGTCCGCACCGGCGGCGTCCCCACCGTCGTCGACCTCACCGACGAGTGCGCCGAGTTCGTGCGCGACGAGGCCGACGGGCTGCTGCACGTCTTCGTGCCGCACGCGACGGCCGGGGTGGCCGTGATCGAGACCGGGTCCGGCAGCGACGACGACCTCCTGGCCCAGCTCGACGTCCTGCTGCCCCGGGACGACCGCTGGCGGCACCGCCACGGCAGCCCGGGCCACGGCCGCGACCACGTGCTGCCGGCGTTCGTGCCGCCGCACGCGAGCATCCCGGTGCTCGAGGGCCGGATGCAGCTGGGCACCTGGCAGCGGGTCTGCCTGGTCGACACCAACGGCGACAACCCGCAGCGCCACGTGCGGCTGTCCTTCCTCGCCGGCTGACAGCCTCGCGAGCATCGCAGCGAGCGCCAGCGAGCGATCGGGTGGCCGCGCTGCAGGGGCCCCCCACGAGCGCGCGAGTGGTGGGAGGCAGCGGGGTCCTTCCGCGAGGCGCGGAAGCCGGCCAGTGTCCTCGCCGGCTGACTCTCCGGCTCACCCGGCCCGCGTGCCGCGGAAGACGTAGCGGTTCAGGCTGAAGAAGTACTCGCGCCCGAGCGACCGCAGGTCGCTCGCCCAGGCCTCGGCGTCCGCCGGGGTCAGCCCGTCCCGGTCCCCGACGAAGGCCGCGACGAGGTCGAGCAGCCCCGCGCTGAACGCGTCGGGCCGGTAGCCGACGTCGAGCAGCGGCAGCACCAGGACGGGCTCGACCTCGAACCCCGCCCGCTCCAGGTGGCCGAGCAGCCGCCTGGGCAGGTGCGGATCGGCCAGGTGCTGCTCCCACGCCCGGAGCACCCGCTCCGTGCGGGCGCGGTCGCGCGAGTGCCAGACGACCGAGTCCCAGTCGGTGTCGAGGACCAGCACCCGGCCGCCCGGACGGAGCACGCGGCCCAGCTCCGCGAGGGCCGTCGGGACGTCTGCCACGTACTCGAGCACCTGGGTGGTGACGCCGACGTCGAACGTGGCGTCGGCGTACGGGAGCGCGACCGCGTCGGCGCGCCGCAGTTCGATCGGAGCGCTCCCCTCCGCGGCCGCCCGCCGGCCCGCGAGGGCGATCATGCTGTCGCTGGTGTCGACGCCGCAGACGCGCCCGGCCGAACCGACCTGCCGGGCCAGGTCGGCGGCGAGCAGCCCGGGCCCGACGCCGACGTCGAGGACCCGCTCCCCCGGGCGCAGTGCCAGCAGCTCGACGACGGCGCGACGCTGCGCCACCAGGGCGTCGGTGGTGTAGGCCTCCTCGAGCCGGCGCGACGCCTCGTCGTCGAAGTGCAGGGCGCCACTCATGGCGGCCTCCTCGCGGCGCGGCCGGGGACGGATCGACTGTGGCCCTCCCCTCCCGACGGGGCCAGCCCGTTCCGCACGGGCGCTGCGGCCCCGTCGACGCGTCGCGGCCCGCCGATGCCGGGCGGTCGCGCGGCGCGACCCCGTGGAGCCCCGTCGGCGGCGCACGGCAGGATGCCGGACATGACCGACAGCGGCATCGACACGGCTCCCGTCCGCCTGGCACCCGGGGACCGGGCACCGGACTTCACGCTGCCCGACGCCAACGGCACCCCGGTGTCCCTCGCCGACCACCGGGGACGGCGGGTGATCGTCTACTGCTACCCCGCCGCGCTCACCCCCGGGTGCACCACCCAGGCGGTCGACTTCACCGCCGCGGCCGGCGAACTCGCCGAGGCCGGGCTGGACATCATCGGCATCTCCCCCGACCCGCCCGAGAAGCTGCTGCGCTTCCGGGAGAAGGAGGGCCTGGGCATCTCCCTCGTGTCCGACCCGGACAAGGAGGTGCTGCGGGCCTATGGCGCGTTCGGCCCGAAGAAGCTCTACGGCAAGGAGGTGATCGGCGTGATCCGCTCCACCTTCATCGTCGACGCCGAGGGCCGCATCGAGCAGGCGTCCTACAACGTCAAGGCCACCGGGCACGTCGCCAAGCTGCGCCGCGAGCTCGGCCTGGGCTGATCCCGGCCGGGTCAGCCGCCGGCGGGCTCGGCGGTCGAGCCCTCAGCGGTGGAGGGCACTGCGGTCGAGGGCACTGCGGTCGAGGGCGCGGCAGGAGCCGGCTCGCCCGGCGCGCGGGGCTCCGGCACCCGGCCGGCGGAGGCGGTCTCCCGGCCCAGCCGCCGGCGGGCCGAGCTGCCGGACCCCACCGGGACCACCCGGCCGGCAGCCGCCAGCCCGGCCTCGGGCACGTCCTGGTAGATGGCCTCGTACTCGCCGGCCCGGACCAGGAAGGTCTCGTGCCAGATGCCGGTGCGGCCGTGCGGATCGCGGCGGTACCACTCCAGCCACGTCAGCCGGTGCAGGTCCCCCGGATCGCGGGCGAAGGCCTCCAGGTGCTCGAAGCTGCGCCAGTACTGCACGATCGTCAGCCCGGCGCCGCGGTAGCCCAGCAGCCCCTTCTCCGGGTGCTCCATGAGCTCCGCGAGCATCGCCTGCATGCCGCGCCGGCGGCCACCCAGGTCGCGGAGCGCGCGGAGGGCCAGCCACGGCCGGTTCAGGCGGGCGCCGATCAGCAGGACGACGAAGTCGCCGTCGATCTCGGCGCTGAAGCGCCCCGGGTGGATGCGCGCCATCGGGCACTCCCTCCCGTCGGGAACGGCGGCCGGTGCTCGGCTCCCGTTGACCGCGCATCGTCGGCGCATCCGGAGCCGGCGTACAGGCCACGCCGCGGCCCGACGCGCGCCCGGTGCTGTCCGTCGGCCGGAGGTGACGCTGGGGCGCGGACCCGCGGCGGCGGGTGCCCGGACCGGACCGGCCGCGCTCACGCGCGCCACGTGCCCGGCCGCGGCTGGCACCCGGGACCGCACGGGGAGCCGGGGTCCCAGGGGAAGGTGCCGTTCCGGTGCGGCCAGGGGAGCTGGTAGGCCGGCACCGAGTACTCGGGCGGCCGTTCGTAGAAGCGGTTGGCGGAGAACACCACCTCGCCGGGGTTGGGGCAGACCTCGACGTGCAGCTGCCCCGGCCGGCCCTCGCAGGAGAGGAACTCCCCGGGCACCAGGTCGCGCCCGCCGGCCACCAGCGTGCACACCGCGTCGAGCAGCCCGTGCGTCTCGTCAGGACCGAGGCCCACGATCACCAGTTCCGGGTGGCGCAGCCCGAACAGGCCGATGGTGTACCCGAAGGCCGGTTCGCCGGGCTCCTCGCCTGGCCCGACGTACTGCACCGCCCACCGGCTCCTGCGGACCACGGCGGCGAGGTGGGCGTCCTCCTGGTCGAGCCAGGCGGTCATCTGCGGGTCGGTCGTCATGCCGGCACCCTGCGACCCGCCGGCGACGGTTCACGGCGAGGACCGGCCCGGGCTGTGGACGGCGGCGCTCCTGTGGAGGACGCGCGGGAGTGTCAGTCCCCCTCGCCGGCGCGGCGGGCCCGCGCGCGGCGCCGGCCCTCGTGCATCGCCTGCACCCGCGCCACGGGGATGGTGTGCCCCTCGGCGACCAGGTCGGCGGGCAGCTCCTGCGGCTCGGGCAGCAGCTGCGCCCACGGATCGCCGTCGCCGAGCCGCTCTCCCGCCGTCCGCACCGTGAACTCCCCGGGCTGCACCCCCGGCAGGTCCGCCCACGGCACCGGCGCGGACACCGGCAGCCCGGTGCGGACCCGCGGGCTGTAGGCGGCGACGATCGTCGAGGAGTACGAGCGGGTGGAGTCGAGGAACACCCGGTCGTGCCGGTCGGCCTTGATGTAGGCGGTGGTCGCGAGCTCGGGGTCGAGGCGCTCGGCCCGGACGGCCAGCGCCCGGGTCGCGGCCGCGGCGTCGTCGGCGCGGGCACCGCGCACCGGCACGACGACGTGCACGCCCTTGGAGCCGCTGGTCTTCACCGCCCCCGCCAGTCCGGCGTCGGCCAGCGCGCGCCGCACCAGCTCCGCGGCCCGCACCACCACGGCGAAGTCCGCGCCCTCCGGGGGGTCGAGGTCGAGCACGATCCCGGTGGGCTCGTCGGCACCGGCCGGGACGAACGGCACGTGGAACTCCACGGCGCGCTGGTTGGCCAGCCAGAGCAGCGTCCGCCGGTCGTCGCACAGCACCTGGTGCACCTCGCGGTGCGCGCCGGTCGACCAGACGGCGACGGTGCGCACCCAGTCGGGCGCGCCCTTCGCGACGTTGCGCTGCATGAACGGCTGCTGCCCGGGCCGCACCCGCATCACCGACAGCGGCCGGCCCGCGAGCTGCGGCACCAGCCGGTCGGCGAACGCGTCCAGGTGGTCGACGAGGTCGCCTTTGGTCACGTCGAGCCCGTCACCCAGCGGCGCGTCCAGGCTGGTCAGCCGGACGCCGTCCCGTTCGTCGTCGACCACCGGCCCACCGTGCCCGCCCGCGGACGGCGGGGCAAGCGCGCGGCGAGCCCGCTGTGGCCCCCCGCAGGGTCCCGCCGCGAGCTTGCGAGCGGTGGGGGGCGGGGGGTCCTTCGTCAGACGTCGTAGGTGGCGCCGGGCTCGACCAGCTCGGAGGCCGGGAACACCGCGCGCGCGTCGGCCAGTTGCGCCTCCCGGTCGATCCAGGCCGGCACGTGGGTGAGCAGCAGCCGGCCGGCCTGCGCCGCCGCGGCGTGCTCGCCGGCCTCCCGGCCGGTCAGGTGCAGCGCCGGCGGCAGGTCCGGGACGTCGGGGTGCGCGGCCTCGGCGAGCAGGACGTCGACGTCGCGGGCGAGCTCGACGACGGCGTCACTCGCGCCCGTGTCGCCGGTGTAGACCAGCGACCGGCCGCCGGCGCTCAGCCGGATCGCGTAGCACTCGACCGGGTGCGCGGTGCGCGCCAGCTCGGCGACGAACGGCCCCAGCTCCAGGCTGCCCGCGCCCACGGGGACGAAGTCGAAGACGTCGGTCAACCCCTCACCGTCCGCGTCGTAGGCCAGCGCCAGCCGGCGCTCGGCTCCGACCGGTGCGTACATCGGCACCAGCTGCCGGGTGGAGCGACCCGAGTAGCGGTGCCACACGACGAACGGCGCGACGTCCAGGCAGTGGTCGGCGTGCAGGTGGGAGAGGAACACCGCGTCGACCGTGGCCGGGTCGGCCAGCGCCTGCAGCGCGCCGAAGGACCCGTTGCCGAGGTCGAGCAGCAGCCGGTAGCCGTCGTGCTCGACCAGGTAGCAGGAGGCCGGGGACGCCGGTCCGGGTCCGCTGCCCGAGCAGCCGACGATCGTGAGCCTCACGCAGTGTCCCCCGGGCGGTCGACGGTGCCTGGCACGCGGGTCAGGCTAACCGGCCGACCGGGGAGACCGGTCTCACGCCCGGCTCAGGCCCACAGCTGGCCCTCCAGCGCGGAGGTCGCCTCGTCGAGCGTGCCGGCGTAGGCGCCGGTCGACAGGTACTTCCAGCCGCCGTCGCAGACGATGAACACGACGTCGGCCCGGCGCCCGGCCGCCACCTCCTTCTCGGCGATGCCGAGGGCGGCGTGCAGGATGGCGCCGGTCGAGATGCCGGCGAAGATGCCCTCCTGCTCCACCAGCTGCCGGGTCCGGCGGACGGCGTCCTGCGGGCCGACGCTGTAGCGGGAGTCGAGCAGCGAGGCGTCGTACAGCTCCGGCACGAAGCCCTCGTCGATGTTGCGCAGCCCGTAGACGAGCTCGCCGTAGCGCGGCTCGGCGGCGATCACCTTGACGTCGGGCTTCTTCTCGCGCAGGTAGCGGGAGACCCCCATGAGCGTGCCGGTGGTGCCCAGGCCGGCGACGAAGTGGGTGATCGAGGGCAGGTCGGCGAGGATCTCCGGACCGGTCCCGGTGTAGTGCGCCTCGGCGTTGGCCGGGTTGCCGTACTGGTAGAGCATCACCCAGTCCTCGTGCTCCGCGGCCAGGCCCTTGGCCACGGCGACGGCCTGGTTGGAGCCGCCGGCCGCCGGGGAGCTGATGATCCGCGCGCCGTACATCTCCAGCAGCTGGCGCCGCTCGATCGAGGTGTTCTCCGGCATGACGCAGATCAGCCGGTACCCCCGCTGGCGGGCGACCATGGCCAGCGAGATCCCGGTGTTGCCGCTGGTCGGCTCCAGGATCGTGTCGCCCGCCTTGAGCTTGCCCTCCTTCTCGGCCGCCTCGATCATCGCGATCGCCGCGCGGTCCTTGATGGAGCCGGTGGGGTTGTGGTCCTCCAGCTTGGCCCACAGCCGGACGTCGGGGGACGGCGACAGGCTCGGCAGCCCCACGAGCGGGGTGTTGCCGAGTGAGTCGACGAGCGAGGCGAAGCGGGCCATGGGGAGCTCTCCGGGGGAACGGGCGGGGTCGGACTGCCGAGCGGGGCTCAGCAGCCGCCGGCGACCGCCGGGAGGATCGTGACCGAGTCGCCGTCCTTGACCTGGGTGTCGAGCGCACCGGTGAAGCGGACGTCCTCGTCGTTGACGTAGACGTTGACGAAGCGGTGCAGCTTGCCCTCCTCCGTCACCAGCCGGTTCTTGAGGCCGGGGTGCTGGGCGTCGAGGTCGTCGACGAGCGCACCGAGGGTGTCGCCGCTCCCCTCGACGGTCTTGTTGCCGCCGGTGTGGGTGCGCAGGATGGTCGGGATCCGGACCTCGATGGCCATGGCGTGCGGTGTCTCCTCTGGAACGGGGGGATGGGAGCGGGTCCGCGACGGCAGACCTCGCATCTGGACGGGGGAACGCCCGCTCGCCGCGGGGCATTCCGAGGGCGGCCCTGGTCGGCTGGCCCCGTCCAGGGCACCACCCCGAGCGCGCGAGGGGCGGGGAGGACGGGGTCCTCTCTCAGTCGTAGACGACGGTCGTCGGCGAGTGGCCGAACAGGTAGGACTCGACGACCTCGACGTCCTCCTCGCTCACCTCGCCGTCGACGATGCGGAAGCTGCGGAACTCCACCTCGTCACCGGCCAGGCCGGTCTGCGCGCCGTGGTGCCGGGTGGACACCAGGACGTAGTGGGCGTTCGGCTCCGACGCGTAGCTGATGTCGGTCCGCGACGGGTACGCCTCGGTGGCGGTGTGCGAGTGGTAGATCACCACCGGCTCCTCGTCCCGGTCGTCCATGTCCCGGTACAGCCGCAGCAGGTCGCCGGAGTCGAACTCGTAGAACGTCGGCGAGCGGGCGGCGTTGAGCATCGGGAGGAACCGCTCCGGGCGGTCGCTGCCCTCGGGTCCGGCGACGACGCCACAGGCCTCGTCCGGGTGGTCCTCCCGGGCGTGGGCCACGATGGCGTCGTAGGTCGCGCGGTCGATGCGCAGCACGGCCCCAGTGTAGGAGGCCCCCAGACGGGGCCTGTCCCACCCTCCGGAGGCTCGGGGCGGGACCCTGGACAGGGCAGCGTCTCTCGCGGGCTCGGCGCGAGCCCCGGGACGGGGCCGACGGCGAGGACACCCGCCCTTCACCACCCGTTACGGTTCGATCTCGTGGTCATCTCGCTGCTCATCGCCGCCGGCGTCGTGCTGATCGCACCGCCGGCCCTCGCCCTCGGGATCGGCGGCCTCCGGCAGCGCAGCGGTCACTACAGCAGCGACGCCGGCGCCGACCGCGTCTCGCTGGTCCTGCTGCTCACCGTCCGCGTGCTGGTGCTGCTGCTGGTGGCCGCCCTCTCGGCGGTCGTGCTCGTCTCCACGATCGGCGCGGTGATCCGCGACATCGAGCTGCACGGCATGGTCTACGTGCTCTTCGTGCTCGACGCCCTGCTGGTGGCGCTCGTCCTGCTCACCTTCGGCCGGCGCGACCGGCCACGAGCGCGTCGACGAGCGACCCCTGCAGCCCGGTGAGCCAGTAGTACACGGCCAGCTGCTGGCCCTCCTCGGACCCGAGGTCCTCGGGGGGCTCGGTGTCCTCGCTGACGCCCAGCCGGGTACCCAGGGCCAGCCGCAGGTCGTTGCTGGTGCGCAGCCAGGCCCCGGCCTGGTCGGGGTCCAGCCGGACCGTCCCACCCTCGGCCGGCAGGGTGGCGCGCACCGTGGCCAGGTCGTCGCCCTTGTCCGACCGCAGCGCCGACTCGGTCATCTCCCGGAAGTCGGCTGCCGCCTCGGGGTCCTCACGGTGGCCGGGGGGCAGCAGCCGCTCCACGACCGGGTCGCCGCGCACGTCGTCGGCGTCGGCGTCGAGCAGCTGCTCCAGCTGGTCGAGCAGCAGGCCGACGATGCGCGCCTCGGCCGGCTCCAGCCGCGCGACGACGTCGTCCCCCCGGCGTTTGAACGGCCTCATGAGTCGCGCTGGAAGCTGGCCCACAGCCCGTAGGCGTGTAGCCGGCTCGTGTCGTGTTCCATCCGCTCCCGGGGGCCGGAGCTGACGATCGCCCGGCCCTCGTGGTGCACCTGCAGCATCAGCGTCGTCGCCGTCGGCTCGTCGTAGCCGAACAGCTCCTGCAGGACGTAGGTGACGTAGGTCATGAGGTTGACGGGGTCGTTCCAGACGATGGTGACCCACGGGCGGTCGAGGTCGCCGTGCTCCTCGACCGTGGTCTCCGGTGCCTGCGTCGGCGCGAGCGGTCCGGCCACGTCCCCACCTTAGGACGCCGCCGCGCGGCGGGCGCCCCACCGTGCCCGACCTCACCCGCCGGGTCGGCGCACGCCGACCCGCCTAGGCTCCGTTGCCATGCCGACGGGTCCCGTCCTGCTCACCGACCGGTACGAGTTGACCATGGTCGCCGCCGCCCTCGCCGACGGCACCGCCGACCGCGACTGCGTGTTCGAGACGTTCGCCCGCCGCCTCCCCCACGGCCGGCGCTACGGCGTGGTCGCCGGCACCGGACGACTGCTCGAGGCCCTGGCCCGGTTCCGCTTCGGCGACGAGGACCTGGCGGCCGTCCGCGCGCAGGGCCTGACCGACGCCCGGCTGCTCGACTGGCTGGCCGGGTTCCGCTTCACCGGGGACGTCGACGGCTACGCCGAGGGCGACTTCTTCTTCCCCGGCTCCCCGGTGCTCACCGTGCGCGCGCCCTTTGCCGAAGGCGTGCTGCTGGAGACGCTGATCCTGTCCATCCTCAACCACGACAGCGCGATCGCCTCCGCGGCGGCCCGCATGGTGGCCGCGGCCTGCGAGCGGCCCTGCATCGAGATGGGGTCGCGCCGCACGCACGAGGAGGCCGCCGTCGCCGCCGCCCGCGCCGCGCACCTGGTCGGCTTCGCGTCGACGTCCAACCTCGAGGCCGGCCACCGCTACGGCGTCCCCACCACCGGGACCAGCGCGCACGCGTTCACCCTCCTGCACGACGACGAGGCCGCGGCCTTCCGCGCCCAGGTGGCGGCGCTCGGCGTCGGGACGACGCTGCTCGTGGACACCTACGACGTCGACCAGGGCATCCGGACGGCGATCGAGGTGGCCGGGCCCGGCCTCGGCGCGATCCGCCTGGACTCCGGCGACCTCCCCACCCTGGCCACCCACGCCCGGGAGCTGCTCGACTCCCTCGGCGCGACCGGCACGCGGATCATCGTGACCAGCGACCTCGACGAGTTCGCCATCTCCGGGCTCATGGCGGCGCCGGTCGACGGCTACGGCGTGGGCACGTCGCTGGTCACCGGCTCCGGCGCGCCGACGGCGGGGATGGTCTACAAGCTGGTCGAGCGGGACGGCGTCCCGGTGGCGAAGCGGTCCGAGGGCAAGAACTCCGTGGGCGGGCGGAAGTCCGCCGTCCGCCGGCACGACGCCTCCGGGACCGCGACCGCCGAGGTCGTCTGCAGCGGCCCCATCACCCCGGAGGACGGCGACCGGGACCTGATCGTCGAACTCGTCCGCGGCGGGCGGGCGTGCCAGGAACGCTCGCCGCGCGAGGCGCTGGCCGCGGCACGCGCTCACCACGAGCAGGCGCGGTCGGCTATGCCGCAGGAGGCGTGGGCGCTGTCCCGCGGCGACTGCGCGATCGACACGGTGCACGGCTGACGGAGGGGGTGCCGGGATGACGCGCGCGCTGCTGGTGGTGGACGTGCAGAACGACTTCTGCGAGGGCGGCAGCCTGGCCGTCGCCGGGGGCGAGGCGGTCGCGGCGGCGATCAGCGCGCACGTGCGGGCCCGCGCCGGCGACTACGCGCACGTGGTCGCGACCCGGGACCACCACGTCGACCCGGGCGGGCACTTCGCCGAGCAGCCGGACTACGTCGGGACCTGGCCGCGGCACTGCGTCGTCGGCACCGGCGGCGAGGAGCTGCACCCCCGGCTGGAGCGTCAGCCGATCGAGGCCGTCTTCGACAAGGGCGAGTACGCCGCCGCCTACTCCGGCTTCGAGGGCCGGTCCGACGGGGTCCCGCTCGCCGCGTGGCTGCGCGGTCACGGCGTGGACGCCGTCGACGTGGTGGGGATCGCCACCGACCACTGCGTCCGGGCCACCGCGCTGGACGCCGTCCGGGAGGGCTTCGCCACCCGCGTGCTGCTGCCCCTCACCGCCGGCGTCAGCCCGTCGACCACCGAGGCCGCCCTCGACCAGCTGCGCACCGCCGGCGTCGAGCTCGAGGGAGCGGTCCACTCGGCAGGCGAGGCATAGGAAGCCACACCCCCGTCGTGCCGACGCCAGGCGCCGGTAGAGCTTCCAACACCTCAGGGGACGGCGTCGCGGACCTCGTCGCGGGTGAAGCCGAGGACCTGCAGGACCGCGTCGAGGTGGGGCTGGTTGAGCGCCGTGTGCGCCTGCTCGCGGACGTAGGGCTTGGCGTTGAATGCGATGCCGAGCCCGGCGGCGTTGAGCATGTCCAGGTCGTTGGCGCCGTCCCCGACGGCGACGGTCTGGTCCAGCGGGATCCCGTGCTCGGCGGCGAACCGCGCCAGGGCCCGGGCCTTGCCGGCGCGGTCGACGATCTCCCCCACCAGCCCGCCGGTCAGCCGCCCGTCGGCGATCTCGAGGGTGTTGGCGGCGGCGAAGTCCAGCCCCAGTTCCTCGGCCAGCCGGTCGGTGATCTGGGTGAAGCCGCCGCTGACGATGCCGCAGCGGAACCCGAGGCGCTGCAGCGTGCGGATCAGCGTGCGCGCCCCCGGGGTGAGCACGAGCCGCTCGCGTACCTCGTCGAGCACCTCCACCGGCAGCCCGGCGAGCACGGCCACCCGCGCCCGCAGCGACTGGGCGAAGTCCAGCTCGCCGTTCATGGCGGCCGCGGTGATCCGGGAGACCTCGTCGGCCCGCCCGGCCTGTGCCGCGAGCTCGTCGATCACCTCCCCGCGGACCAGCGTGGAGTCGACGTCGAGCACGATCAGCCGCTTGCTGCGCCGGGCCAGCCCGACCGGCTCGACGGCGATGTCGGCGCCCGTGCTCGCGGCCACCTCCGCCAGCGCGGTGCGCAGGGCGGTGGACTCCCCGCCGGAGACGGTGAGCTCGAAGCTGACGACGGGGTAGTCCGACAGCCGGCGGATCGCGTCGATGTTGCCGCCGATGCCAGCGATGGCCGACGCGGCGCCGGCCACCGCCTCGGGCGGGACGGGACGGCCGAGCACGATCACGTGGTGCGCCCGGCCGGAGGGCTGCTCCGGCGCGTCCACCGAGACGACCTGCACCTGCATGCCCGTGGCGTCCCCGACCTCGGAGGCCAGTCGCGCCAGCCGGGCGAGGAAGGCCGGTTCGTCGACCGGCGCCCCGCCGTCGAGGGCGACGGCGGTGACCTCCACCCCGAGCACCAGCTGCCCGTGGACGACGACCTGCTCGACGTCGACCACCTCGATCGCCCGCTGCTCGTCGCCGGCCTCGGCCAGCGCGCCGAACAGGCAGGCGGTCACCCCGGGCCGGTCGCCCCCGGTGACGGTGAGCAGCGCCCGCGGTGGGCCCAGCGGGGGTGCGGTCGACGGCGTCCGGGGGGCGGGGTCCAGCGGCACGGCAGCCATCGTGCCCCACCGCCGTCGACCGTCCGGGGGCCGCCCCGGGACGCGGCGACGCCCCGCCGGCCGGAGCCGACGGGGCGTCGCGCGTGAGGTACTGGAACGGCCACCCTCCAGGGTCCCGCCCCGAGGAACGAGACGTGGGGAGGACGGGGTCCCGCCTCGGCTTCTGGCCCCCTCCAGGGCACCGCCCCGAGGAACGAGGGGTGGGGAGGGGGGGTCCCGCCTCGGCTTCTGGCCCCGTCCCGGGCCCCGCCCTGAGCCTGCGAAGGGTGGGGAGGACGGGGTCCTCTCTCAGGTGGGGTCGGGGTCCCGGCTCCCCTGCCGCGGCCCCGCCGTACCACCCAGCTCGCTGGCGTACGGCTCGTGCCGCTTGCCGGCGTGCGCCTCCCGCTCCAGGCGCTCGAGCAGGTGCGGGTAGTGCGCCTCGAACGCCGGCCGCTCGGAGCGGATCTTCGGGATCTCGAGGAAGTTGTGCCGCGGCGGCGGGGACGACGTCGCCCACTCCAGCGAGTTGCCGTGGCCCCAGGGGTCGTCCCGGAGCGCCAGCCGGCCGTACTTCCACGACTTGGCCACGTTGTAGAAGAACGGGATCGCGGAGGCGCCCAGGACGAACGAGAAGATCGTCGAGACGGTGTTCAGCGTGGTGAAGCCGTCGGTGGGCAGGTAGTTCACGTAGCGGCGCGGCATGCCCTCGTTGCCCAGCCAGTGCTGGACGAGGAACGTGCCGTGGAAGCCGATGAACGTGAGCCAGAAGTGCAGCTTGCCCAGCCGCTCGTCCATCATCCGGCCGGCCATCTTCGGGAACCAGAAGTAGACGCCGGCGTAGGCGGCGAAGACGACGGTGCCGAAGACCACGTAGTGGAAGTGGGCGACGACGAAGTAGCTGTCGTTCAGGTGCCAGTCCAGCGGCGGGCTGGCCAGCAGGACGCCGGTCAGGCCACCGAGGAGGAAGGTCACCAGGAAGCCGATGGAGAACAGCATCGGCGTCTCGAAGGTCAGCTGGCCCCGCCACATGGTGCCGATCCAGTTGAAGAACTTGATCCCGGTGGGCACGGCGATGAGGTAGGTCAGGAACGCGAAGAACGGCAGCAGCACCGCGCCGGTGGCGTACATGTGGTGCGCCCACACCGCGAGGGAGAGCGCCGCGATGGCCAGGGTCGCGAAGACCATGCCCTTGTAGCCGAACAGCGGCTTGCGGCTGAACACCGGGATGATCTCGGTGACGATGCCGAAGAACGGCAGCGCGATGATGTAGACCTCGGGGTGCCCGAAGAACCAGAACAGGTGCTGCCACAGCATCGACCCCCCGTTCTCCTCCGAGTACACGAGCGCACCGAGCTGCCGGTCGGCCAGCATGCCGAAGATCGCCGCGGTGAGGATCGGGAAGGCGAAGAGCACCAGCAGGCTGGTGACCAGGGAGTTCCAGGTGAAGATCGGCATCCGGAACAGGGTCATGCCGGGCGCCCGCAGGCAGACGATCGTGGTGATGAAGTTGACCGCGCCGAGGATGGTGCCCAGACCGCTGACGGCCAGGCCGGCGAACCAGAGGGACGCGCCCGCGCCGGGAGAGTGCGTGACGTCCGAGAGCGGCGCGTAGGCGTACCAGCCGAAGTCCGCCGCACCGCCGGGGGTGAGGAACCCGGAGAGGGCGGTCAGGCTGCCGAACAGGAACAGCCAGTAGGAGAAGGCGTTCAGCCGGGGGAAGGCGACGTCCGGGGCACCGATCTGCAGCGGCATGATCAGGTTGCCGAACGCGAAGAACAGCGGCGTCGCGAACATCAGCAGCATCACCGTGCCGTGCATGGTGACCAGCTGGTTGTACTGCTCCGGCGACAGGAACTGCAGGCCCGGGCGGCCCAGCTCGGCACGCATGAGCATGGCCATGAGGCCACCCGCGACGAACATCGCGAACGAGGTGGCCAGGTACATCAGGCCGATGGTCTTGTGGTCGGTGGTCCGCAGCAGGTTCGAGAGCCGCGTGCCCTTGTGGACGTCGCGAGCCGGGCTCGGCCGGCTCACGATCGGCGCCGGTGCGATCGTCACCGGCGCAGCATAAGCGGTGCCTCTGCGACACCTCTCGCCGACCGGGGCTGGCGCGCCGGTCCGCCGCCTGCAGGCGGGCGGGGTCGTGACCCCACCGTGACCTGCACCTCGGCCCGAGCCCCTCAGCCGGCCGGTCGCCAGGTGGTGACGTCGACCGACACGGTGACCGGCGAGCGCTCCGGCAACCGGGCGACCGCCGCCGCCAGCGCGTCCGGCGCGAGGTGCCGGGCGTGCGGCCCCATGCCGACGAGCGTGGTGACCGCCGGGCGGTCGAGCAGCAGCCGCTCGCGGTGACCGGAGGCGGCCACGGGGACCAGGTGCGGCTCGAGGCTGGCCGACAGCCGCCGGGCCTTGTCCGGGTCCACGGTGAGCAGCCCGAGCGGCGCCACCAGCTCGGCGAGGTGGTCGGCGGCGGGGGTGACGACCACCAGGCGCCCCTCCGGCCGCAGCACGCGGGCGGTCTCGGGACCGTTGCGCGGCGCGAAGACGACGAGGACGCGGTCGACGGCGGCGTCGCGCACGGGGACCGCGGCCCAGGTGTCGGCCACGACGGCGAGCGCGCGCGGCGAGGCGGCGGCCGCCCGCCGGGCGGCGTACCGGGAGGAGTCCAGGACGACGCCCACGGCGTCCGGCAGCCGGTCGAGGACGCCGGCCAGGTGGTGGCCGGTGCCCCCGCCGAGGTCCAGCAGGCTGCCCGGCGGCGGACCGTCGGCCGCGATCACGGCGTCGGCCAGGGCGGCCGTGACGCCGTCGTAGTGGCCCGCCGCGAGGAAGGCCGCCCGGTCGGCGACCATCGGCGCCGAGTCGCCGGACGGCGGCACGTGCCCGGGCGGCAGCAGGGTGACGTGGCCCTGCCGCGCGCGGTCGAAGGAGTGGCCGGCGGCGCACCGCAGGCCGGTGTCGCCGGGCAGCGCGGCGAGCCCCGCGCCGCACACCGGGCAGGCCAGCAGCTCGACGGCCCGCGCCGGCCACGGCCGCCGGGGGCTCACCTCGGGACCGGGTGGAAGACCACGTCGTGCAGGGCGCCGCCGGCCGCGACCGCGGTGACGAAGGTGCCGTGCGGCTGGCGGCGCCGGTCGGTCGGCGAGCCGGGGTTGATCAGCCGCAGGCCCGTGGGGGCGGTGGTGTCCCAGGGGATGTGGCTGTGCCCGAACACCAGCAGGTCGGTGTCGGGGAACCGGGCGGCCGCGCGGGCCTCGCGGCCGGTGCGGTCCCCGGTCTCGTGGACGACGGCGACCCGCAGCCCCTCGAACTCGGCGCGGGCCACCTCCGGCAGGCGCCGGCGCAGCGGCCCGTGGTCGTTGTTGCCGTAGACCGCCACCAGCCGCCGCGAGCGCTCCTCCAGCCGGTCCAGCAGCGCCACGTCGACCCAGTCGCCGGCGTGCACCACGACGTCCGCGGCGTCGATCGCGGCCCACAGGGAATGAGGTAGCTCACGTGCACGCTTGGGCACGTGCGTGTCCGCGGTGAACACGAGGGAAACCGGCACGTGCACATGGTCGCAGGGGGTTACGTTGCCGAACGCCCGACGACCGGGCTCTTCCCAGGACGACCTCGAGGACCTCCCATGACAGACCCCACGCCCACCCGCGCCGCCGGCGCCGGACACGTCGGCGAGGATCCGTACCCGAGGCGGTGGCTGGCCCTGGGGGTCATCGCCCTGACCGTCCTGCTGGTCATCCTCGACGCCACCATCGTCAACATCGCCCTGCCGGCGGTCACCGCCGATCTGGGCATCAGCGCGGCGAGCCAGCAGTGGATCGTCACCGCCTACACCCTGACCTTCGGCGGCCTCCTGCTGCTGGGCGGCCGGATCGCCGACTTCTGGGGCCGCAAGCGCACCTATCTGGTCGGCGCGGGCGGCTTCGCCGTCGCCTCGGCGCTCGGCGGGGTGGCCCAGAACGAGGCCATGCTGTTCGCCGCCCGGGCCCTGCAGGGTGCCTTCGGCGCGCTGCTCGCCCCCGCCTCGCTGGCGCTGCTCACCGTGCTGTTCACCGACGCCAAGGAGCGGGCGAAGGCCTTCGCGGTCTACGGCGCCATCGCCGGCGGCGGCTCGGCCGTCGGCCTGCTGCTGGGTGGGGTGCTCACCGAGTACGCCGACTGGCGCTGGTGCTTCTGGGTGAACCTGCCGGTGGCGATCATCGCCGTGGTGGCGGCCATCCCGATCGTCCCCGAGAGCCGCGCCCCGGGTGACACCAGCTACGACATCCCGGGCGCCGTCCTCGTCACGGCGGGCATCGCCTCGTTCGTCTACGGCTTCACCCAGGTCGCGGAGCAGTCGCAGGAGAACGCGGCCGCCGGGAGCACGGAGAGCGGCTGGACCGACCCGGCGGCCCTGGCGTTCATCGGCATCGGTGTGGTCCTGGTCGCGGCGTTCGTCGTCCTGGAGCTGCGGACCCGCAACCCGCTGCTGCCGATGCGCATCGTCCTCGACCGGAACCGGGGCGGGGCCTACCTGACCGCGACGCTGGTCGGGGCCGGGCTGCTCGGGGCCTTCTTCTTCCTGAGCCTCTACTTCCAGCAGGTCCTGCAGTACAAGCCGGTCCACGCCGGCGTCGCCTCACTGCCGGTGACCCTGGGCGTGCTGGTCTCCGCGGGCGCGGCGAGCGCGCTGGTGGTCAGGGTGGGCCCGAAGCCGCTCATGGTGCTCGGTGGCGTGCTGGCCGCCGCCGGCCTGTTCGTCCTGTCCTTCCTGCAGGTCGACAGCGGGTTCTGGTCGCTGGCCTTCCCCGGCCAGCTGCTGCTGGGCCTGGGCCTGGGCTTCACCTTCGTGCCGCTCTCGAACCTGGCCCTCGTCGGGGCCGGCCCCCACGACGCCGGGGCCGCGAGCGCCGTCCTCAACGCCACGCAGCAGGTCGGCGCGTCGATCGGCACCGCGCTGCTGGCCACCCTGTCGGTGGGCGCGATCACCGACTACATGACCGACGTCGCGGCCACCGGCGGCAACCCGCAGGACCCCGCCGTCGGGCTCCAGGCGCAGGTCGAGGGCTACACGACGGCGTTCACCTGGGCGGCCGCGCTGCTCCTGCTCGGCGCGCTGGTCTCCGCGGTGCTCATCAAGGCCACCAAGGAGGACCTCCCCGCCGAGGGAGCCGCCGTCCACGCCGGCTGAGCCCCCGCCCGCTGCGCCCCCTCCCGCCTCCGGGGAGGGGGCGCAGCCGGTTCAGGCCCCGTCGCTGCGGGCGGCCATCGCGCGGAGGCGGGCGTTGTAGGCGGCCAGCTCGGCGTCCTCGGTGCGGAGGGCGACGCGGTCCAGCCGCTTGGCCGTGCGCTCCTCGGAGCCCATCCAGGAGAAGAGCACGACCGCCAGCACGAACAGCGTCGGCAGCTCACCGAAGGACCACGCGATGCTGCCGGCGGTGTTCTGGTCGGCCAGGACGTCGACCCCCCAGCCGGCCGGCGGGTTCGCGAAGGTCTGCACCACCAGCGAGCCGGCCATCATCACGGCGACGCCGAAGAACGCGTGCAGCGGCACGGGGATGAGCAGCTCGAGCATCCGGCCGGCGTGGCCGGTCGTCCGGGGCCACGGGTCCTGGGCGAGGATCGGCCCGAAGAACAGCAGCCCGGTGACGACGAAGTGGGCCAGCATGAACTGGTGGCCGAACGGGTCGCCCATGAGGACGTCGAAGATCGGCGTGAAGTAGACCCCGTAGAGGCTGGCCAGGAACAGCGGCAGGGCGAACGCCGGGTGCGACAGGAACCGGGCCACCCGGCTGTGCAGCGCGTCCAGCAGCAGCGCGCGGGGGACGCCGGGCAGGCCCCTGCCCCGGGGCAGCGTGCGCAGCGCGAGGGTCACCGGGGAGCCGACCAGCAGGAGCAGCGGCGCCACCATCGACAGCACCATGTGCTGGGCCATGTGCACGCTGAACAGCACCATGCTGTAGCCGTTGAGCCAGGTGCCCGTCACCGCGAACAGCGCGAGGCAGCCGGTGACCCAGGCCGCCGTCCGCCACCACGGCCAGGCGACGCCGGAGCGGCGCAGGACGACCATCGCCGCCAGGTACCCGGCGATGCCCAGCAGGCTGAGGACCGCCAGCACCGACCAGCCGTCCAGGTGCGGCAGGAACATCCGCCCCCAGGTCGGTGGCTCCGCGGGCACCCACATGCCCGAGTGCTGACCGTGCTCCACCGCGCCGCCTCCCGCTGTCTCCGACTGCTGTCCCACTGTCCCACCCCGGAACCCGACCGGATGGCCCCCTGCAGGGTCCCGCCGCGAGCTCGCGAGTGGCGGGCAGGGGTCTTTCTTCAGTCGTGGACGGGCGCCTCGTGGCCGGCGTGCGCCGCACCCTCCAGCTGGAAGGTGCAGTGCTCGACGTCGAAGTGGCCGCCCAGGCAGGCGCAGAGGGCGTCCAGGACGCGGCCGCTGTGCCCACCCTGCAGCGCCTCGTCGGTCACCACGACGTGCGCCGAGAGCACCGGCAGGCCCGAGGTGATCGTCCAGGCGTGCAGGTCGTGCACCCCCACGACGCCGTCCACGGCGAGGATGTGGGCCCGGACCTCGTCGAGGTCGACACCGCGGGGCGCCGCCTCGAGCAGCACGTCGACGGCCTCACGCAGCAGTGACCACGCCCGCGGCAGCACCAGCGCGCTGATCGCGACGGAGGCGACCGTGTCGGCCGCCGTCCAGCCGGTGGTGGCAATGACGACGGCCGCGGCGATGACCGCCACCGAGCCCAGCGCGTCGGCCAGGACCTCGAGGTAGGCGCCGCGCACGTTCAGCGACTCGCCGCGGCCGCGGTGCAGCAGCGCCAGCCCGGCGAGGTTGACCAGCAGGCCGGCCGCGGCGATCGCCAGCATCACACCGGACTCGATCTCGGGCGGCTCCCCGAGCCGGCGCACCGCCTCCACGAGCACGTACCCGGCCACGGCCAGCAGCAGCAGGCCGTTGGCCACCGCCGCCAGGATCTCCAGCCGCTGCCAGCCGAAGGTCCGCCGGCCCCGGGGCGGGCGCTGGGCCAGCGTGACGGCGCCCAGCGCGAGACCGATGCCGAGGGCGTCGGTGGCCATGTGACCGGCGTCGGCGAGCAACGCCAGCGAGCCCGACACCACCGCGCCGGCCACCTCGGCGACCATGACGGCGACGGTCAGGCCCAGCACGACGGCCAGCCGGCGGCGGTGCGCCGCCGACGCGGTGGCGGGGCCGGAGCCGTGCCCGTGGTCGTGGCCCATCAGGCCCGGTCCTCCGCCTCGCCCCGCACACCGGCAGTGTGCCGCACCGCCCGGCACCCCCCGCCCGGACGAGCCCGGTGACGAGCTGGAGCGGCCCCCGTGCAGGGCCCCGCCGCGAGCGCGCGAGCGGTGGGGGGCAAGGGGGTCCTCTCTCAGATCTGGACGCCGCGCTCCCGGAGCCACGGGAGCGGGTCGACCTTCTCGCCGTCGAGGCCACCGATCTGCACCTCGAAGTGCAGGTGCGGCCCGGTGGACTGCCCGCGGTTGCCGAGCAGCGCGATGGTGTCGCCGGCCCGCACCGCCTGCCCGGGCGTCACGAGGATCTCCTCCATGTGCCCGTAGACGGTGACGTCGCCGTTCCCGTGCTGCAGGTAGACCACGTTGCCGTAGCCGCTGGCCGGGCCGGCCTCGAGCACCACGCCGTCCATCGCGGCGTACTCGGGCGTCCGCATGGGGGCGGCCAGGTCGATGCCGGCGTGCATCCGGCCCCACCGGGCACCGAACTGGCTGGTCAGCCGGGCGCCGGCAACGGGCAGCACGGCCTGCGGGCGGGCGGCCTTCGCAGCCGCCTCGGCGGCGAGCCGGTCGGCCTCGGCCTGCGCCTGCGCGGCCGCGGCCTCCTCGTCCTCGCGGGCGGTGCGGCTGGCGGCCACCTCTCCCAGGCCGGCCGCCGCCTCGGCCTCGATCGCCGCGGGAACGTCCTCGCTGCCGGAGCCGGCGGTGTCGATCCCGAGCTCCTCGGCGACGCTCACGGACTCGCTGACCGGGGCGTCGGCCTGCGCGACGTGGTCGCCGACGGTGACCAGACCCAGGCCGGCGGCGCCGACCAGCGCGGCCGCCAGGTACAGGGCCGGGCGGCGGGCGGCGGCCGGCGGCGCCGGGCGGCGGCGCCGCCCGAACCGGGTGACCAGGAGCGCGGGTGCGGCGACGGTGGCCGCACCGTCCTCGGTGAGCTCTCCGATGCCGGCGCGGGCGGCCGCCTCGGCCTGCCCGGTGAGGTCGGCCAGGTCGGCGACCTCGGCCAAGCACGGCGCCGGTCCGACGGTCGCGGAGAGAGTGGTCCCCGACTGCTGCGCGTCCCCCGAGCGCGGCGTCGGGATGGTCGGGGTCGACGCGTCGTGGAGGAGACGGTCGGGATGGAGCTGAGACATGCACCTGGCTTCCGGAGGGGACGGGGATGTCGTGCGGTGCCCGGGGGAGCGAGCGGGGCCCATGTAAACACGTCGTGACCGTTTCGTGATGTGAGGACCAGGGCCTTGACCTGCGGTTTCGTGTGCCACGTCACAGAACGGCAGCTATGTCGTTCGACTCGCTGTCGAACCGAAGTCACCCTCCGTGAGGGGCGCGCCGGGGCCGGCCCGAAACAGGGGCGATGCACGTCACGAGCGGGCAGGAGGCCCTGGTCGGAGCCCCCGACGACGACCTGAGGAGCACACCCCCATGCGCGCAGTGACCTGGCACGGCCGAGCAGACGTCCGGGTGGACACCGTCCCCGACCCGGCGATCCAGGAGCCCACCGACGTCGTCATCGAGGTCACGTCCAGCGGCATCTGCGGCTCGGACCTCCACCTCATCGAGGTCATGGCGCCGTTCATGACGGTGGGCGACGTGATGGGCCACGAGCCCATGGGTGTCGTCCGCGAGGTGGGCGCCGAGGTGACCGCCGTCAAGCCCGGCGACCGGGTCGTCGTCCCCTTCAACATCTCCTGCGGCACCTGCTGGATGTGCTCGCAGGGCCTGCAGTCGCAGTGCGAGACGACACAGAACCGCGACAAGGGCTTCGGGGCCTCGCTGTTCGGCTACACGAAGCTGTACGGGCAGGTGCCGGGCGGCCAGGCCGAGTACCTGCGCGTGCCGTTCGGCAACACGCTGCCGATCAAGGTGCCCGACGGCCTGCCCGACGACCGGTGGGTCTACCTCTCCGACGTCCTGCCCACCGCCTGGCAGGCGGTGCAGTACGCGGCCGTGCCGCCGGGCGGCACGCTGCTGGTCCTCGGCCTGGGGCCGATCGGTGACATGTGCACCCGCATCGCCCACCACCTCGGCATCGAGAAGGTGTTCGCGTCCGACATCGTCCCCGAGCGGATCGAGCGGGCCGCCGCGCGCGGCACCCAGGTCATCCGCACGACGAGGAGGAACGAGGTCGTCAGCGCGATCCAGGAGGCGACGGCCGGCCGCGGCGCCGATGCGGTGATCGACGCCGTCGGCATGGAGGCGCACGGATCCCCGCTGGCCAGCTTCGCGCAGAAGGCGACGGCGATCGTCCCGGACGCGGTCATGGAGCGGGTCATGCAGGTCGCCGGCGTCGACCGGCTGGCCGCGCTCAACACGGCCATCGACGCGGTCCGCCGGGGCGGGACCCTCTCGCTGTCCGGCGTCTACGGCGGCGCGACCGACCCGCTGCCGCTCATGCGGATGTTCGACAAGCAGATCCAGCTGCGGATGGGCCAGGCCAACGTGTGGCGGTGGGTGCCCGACATCCTGCCGATCCTCAGCGAGGGCGACCCGCTGGGCGTCGACGACTTCGCCACCCACCACGTGCCGCTCGAGCAGGCCCCCCAGGCGTACGCCGACTTCCGGGAGAAGAAGGACGGCGCGGTCAAGGTGCTGCTCAAGCCCTGACCCCCCGGCCGCCCCGCGGGATGCCCCGCGGGGCGGCCCGCTCCGGCGTGTGAGCAGGCCCACCCGGCGTTCCGGGCATGCCCCTGCGGGGCACCGCCTTGCCCTGAGGGAGGGTCGTCTCGACCCCGGCAGGACGACGCAGTCCGCGCCATCCCGTCCTCGCCGCCTCTCCCAGGAGTCCTGCTCGTGCCCCGCGGTCTGCTCGCCCTCGCCATCGGTGCCTTCGGCATCGGCACCACCGAGTTCGTCGTCATGGGGATGCTGCCCCAGATCGCCGACGGCCTCGGGGTGTCGGTCTCCGCGGTCGGGATGCTGATCTCGGCCTACGCCATCGGTGTCGTCGTCGGCGCCCCCACGCTCACCGCGTTCGGCGTGCGCTTCTCCTCCCGCCAGACGCTCGTCGGGCTGATGGTGGTGTTCGTCGTCGGCAACGCGCTGTCGGCCTTCGCCCCCACCTACGAGACGCTGACCGCCGCCCGCGTCCTCACCGCGCTGTCCCACGGCGCCTTCTTCGGGGTGGGCGCCGTCGCCGCCCGCCGGCTGGTCTCCCCCGACCGCGCCACCCAGGCGATCTCGCTGATGCTCACCGGCCTGACGCTGGCCAACGTGATCGGCGTCCCGCTGGGCACCTTCGTGGCCCAGCAGACCAGCTGGCGGCTGGTCCTGGGCGGGATCGCGGTCATCGGCCTGGTCACCATCGCCTGCCTGCTGGCCTGGATGCCCGCGGACGTCGGCGAGCCCGGCGACCTGCGCGCGGAGCTGCGCGCCTTCCGCCGCGGCCAGGTCTGGATGGTGCTGGGCCTGACCATGGTCGGCTTCGCGGCACTGTTCGCCGTCTACAGCTACGTCAGCCCGATCCTCACCGAGCTCGGCGGCATCCCCGAGGCGTGGGTGACCCCGGTGCTGGCCCTGTTCGGCGTCGGCACCACCGTGGGCACGCTGCTCGGCGGCCGCTTCGGCGATCGGTACGGCTTCTCCTTCGTCGCCGTCGGGCTGGTGGCGACCAGCGTCGTCCTGGCCGCCTTCGCCTTCGTCGCCCGCACCCCGGTGGCCGCGGTGCTGCTCCTGGTCCTGTTCGGGACGGTGTCGTTCGCGCTGGGCCCGGTCGTGCAGAACGGCGTGATCGAGGCGGCACAGGTGCGAGGCGGCAGCCTCGTCTCCGCGGCCAACCAGGGGGCCTTCAACATCGCCAACGCCGTGGGCGCGGCACTCGGCGCCCTCGTCCTCTCGGCGGGCTTCGGCTACACCGCACCGGTGTGGGTGGGCGCCGTCCTCGCCCTGGTCGGCGCGGGCGTCGCCGTCCTGACCCAGGCGGTCAGCCGGCGGGGGAACGACCCGGCCGCCGTCGCTGCGGTGCCCGCGCCCGAGGTGGTCGGCAGCACCGCCTGACCCGCTCGCCGGCGGGGTAGGGGGACGTCCATGACGACGTTCACCGCGGAGCGGTCCGGGCAGTTCCCCCTCGGCGGCCGGTCGGTGCACCGCCTCGGCTACGGCGCGATGCAGCTGGCCGGGCCGCACGTGATGGGGCCACCGGCCGACCGCGCCGCGGCCGTCGCCGTCCTCCGCCGGGCGGTGGAGCTGGGTGTCGACCACGTCGACACCAGTGACTACTACGGCCCGCACGTGACCAACGAGATCATCCGCGAGGCGCTGCACCCCTACCCCGAGGACCTGGTCCTCGTGACCAAGGTCGGGGCCCGCCGGACGCCGGACGGCGGGTGGCCCGAGGCCCTCTCCCCCGCGGAGCTGCGCTCGGCCGTCGAGGACAACTGCCGCAACCTCGGTGTCGAGGCCCTCGACGTGGTGAACCTGCGGATGCCCGGGGTGCACGGAACGGTCGAGCGGTCGCTGGCCGAGCCCTTCGGCGAGCTGGCCGCCATGCAGCAGGAGGGGCTGATCCGGCACCTCGGGGTCAGCCACGTGACGACCCAGCAGCTGGCCGAGGCCCAGGCCATCGCGCCGGTCGTCTGCGTGCAGAACCACTACAACCTGGTGCACCGGCAGGACGACGCGATGATCGACGCGCTCGCCCGCGAGGGGATCCCCTACGTGCCCTACTTCCCGCTGGGCGGCTTCAGCCCGCTGCAGTCGGCCGCGCTGGAGACCGTGGCCCGCCGGCTCGAGGCCTCCCCCATGCAGGTGGCCCTCGCCTGGCTGCTGGCCCGCAGCCCCAACCTGCTGCTCATCCCGGGCACGTCCTCGGTGGGCCACCTGGAGGAGAACCTGACGGCGGCGGCGCTGGTGCTGGGCCCGCGGGAACTGGCCGAGCTCGACGCCATCGGCGGCACGCCGACGCCCTGAGTCAGCGCCCCGGCGCCGGCCCGAGCACGCGGTCGAGGTGGGCGTTGGCCAGCACGCCGGTGGGGTCCAGCCGGTCGCGGACGGCGAGGAACTCGTCGAACCGCGGATAGCGCTCCCGCAGCGTCGCGGCGTCCAGCCCGTGCAGCTTGCCCCAGTGCGGCCGCCCGCCGACCGCGCCGGCGATGGCCTCCAGCGCGGTGAACCAGGGGCCGGGGTCGGTGCCGGCGGGCACGTGCGCGGCGATGTAGGCGGTGTCGCGGCCGGACGCCGTCGACAGCGGGATGTCGTCGGCGGCGGCCAGCCGGACCTCGACGGGGAAGGCGGTGCGCCAGTCCCCGGCCTCGTGCACCCGGCGGAGCTCGGCCAGCACGCCGGGGGCGGCGTGGCGGGGAACGGCGTACTCCATCTCCAGGAAGCGCACCCGGCGGCGGCTGACGAAGACGCGGTGCGAGTGGTCGGTCCAGCTGCGCGGCCCGAGGGCGCGGGCCGAGACCCGGGCCAGGGACGGCACGAGCGCGGGCACCCGCCGGCCGGCCGCGACCACCCCGGCGAAGGCCGCGTTGGCCAGGATCTCGTCGTCCCACACCTCCCGCCAGCGCGGCAGGGGGTCCAGGCCCTGGGCCAGGGGGACCCGGGTGTTGCACTTGACCAGGGTCGCGTCGGTGTGCGGGAACCAGTAGAACTCGACGTGGTCGGTGCAGGTCATGAGGTCCTCGAAGCCGCGCAGCGCGGCCGACAACCGGCCCGGCCCCTCGACCGCGTGCAGGGCGAACGCCGGCTCGGCCTGCAGCGTCACGGCGGTGACCACCCCGAGGGCGCCCAGGCCCACCCGGCCGGCGCGGAAGACCTCGGGGTGGGTGGTGCGGTCGCACGACAGAACCTCGCCGGCCGGGGTGACCAGCTGCAGGCCGCGGACCTGGGTGGCCAGCCCGCCGAAGCGCGCGCCCGTGCCGTGCGTGCCGGTGGCCAGCGCGCCGGCGACGGTCTGCCGGTCGATGTCGCCGAGGTTGGTCAGGGCCCAGCCGGTGCGCGCCAGCTCGGCGTTCAGCCGGTACAGCGGCGTCCCGGCGCCGACGGTGACCCGGCCGTCCTCGCCGACCGCGACGCCGCACAGCTCGTCGAGGACCACCTGCAGCTCCTCCGGCCGGCCGATGGCCGAGAAGGAGTGGCTGCTGCCGATCGGCCGCACCCGCCGTCCATCCCGGGCGGCCGTGGCGACGACGTCGGCCACCTCGTCGGCGGAGGTGGGGTGGACGACCAGCACCTCGGCTCGCTGGTTGCCGGACCAGTTGCGCCATCGCGTGGCGGCACCGGGCACCGCTCTCCCCGTCACCCGGGCCTCCTCGTGGTCGGTCCCCGGCACTCTGCATCGCACGACTGGGCAGGTCAACGGCCCAGCCAGGGGGTTGACCGTCCGCGGTCGGACGGCGACGCTCGCGCGGGTGCGCACCGTCCCGTCGGCCGCCGCGGCCCGTGCGCGGCTGGACGCGGCGACCGCTGCTCTCGACCCGCCCCTGGCCGTCGTCGACCTGGACGCCCTCGACGCGAACGCCGCCGCCCTGGTCGCTCGGGCCGCGGGGCGGCCGATCCGGGTGGCCAGCAAGTCGGTGCGCTGCCGCGCGGTGCTGCGCCGGGTGCTGGCCCGGCCCGGCTTCGCCGGCGTGCTCGCCTACTCGCTGGCCGAGGCCCTCTGGCTCACCGGCGGGGACGACCCGGTCACGACCGACGCCGTCGTCGGCTACCCGACGGTCGACCGGACGGCGCTGCGGGCGCTGCTGGCCGACGAGGGAGCCGCTGCCCGGGTGACGCTCGTCGTCGACTCGGCCGCGCACCTGGACGCCGTCGACGCGGTGGCCCCGCCGGGGCGGCGCCCGCCGGTGCGGGTCTGCCTGGACGTCGACGCCTCCCTGCGGGCCGCCGGCGGCCGGGTGCACGTGGGCGTGCGCCGCTCCCCCGTGCACGACCCGGAGCAGGCGGCGGCCCTGGCGCGCACGGTGGTCGCCCGTCCCGGTTTCACGCTGGCCGGCGTCATGGCCTACGAGGCGCAGGTGGCCGGGCTCCAGGACGCACCGCCGGGGCGGCCGCTGCGGGGACTCGCGGTGCGCGCGATGCAGGCGCTGTCGGTCCGCGAGCTCGCCGGCCGGCGGGCCGCCGTCGTGGCCGCGGTCGCCGCCGTGGCGCCGCTGGAGTTCGTCAACGGCGGGGGCACGGGCAGCCTCGAGCGCACCGCGGCGGACCCGTCGGTGACCGAACTGGCCGCCGGCTCGGGCCTCTACGCCCCCACCCTGTTCGACGGGTACCGGGCGTTCACCGCGGTCCCGGCCGCCCTCTTCGCGCTGCCGGTGACGCGGGCACCGGCACCGGGCACGGTCGTCGTCGCCGGCGGCGGGTGGAGCGCCTCGGGCCCGCCCGGCGCGGACCGGCTGGCCCGCCCGGTGTTCCCGGCCGGGCTGCGGCTGCTGGGTGCGGAGGGGGGTGGCGAGGTGCAGACCCCGCTGCGCGGGCCGGGTGCCGCCGGGCTGGCCGTCGGTGACCGCGTCTGGTTCCGGCACGCGAAGGCCGGTGAGCTGTGCGAGCACGTCGACGTCCTGCACGCCCTGGCCGGGGACGCGCTGAGCGGCGCCGTCCCCACCTACCGCGGCGAGGGGAAGGCGTTCGGCTGATCGGCGGGGTCGTCGCCGGCCAGCGCACGGGCGGCGGCCGCGTCCTGCTCGTCGAAGCCGATCTGCCCGACGGCGCCGTGCTGGGCGACCTGGCCGTCGATCCAGCGGCGGTGCGCCTCCCACGCCGACTGGCGGGTGGTGCCCAGCGCCTGCCCGATCTCGGCCCAGGAGGCGCCCGTCGTCCGCGCCGTCCGCACGGTGAGCTGCCGCCCGTAGCCGCTCTTGCGCGCGATGACCTCGCCCAGCGCGAGCAGCTCCAGGGCCTCGGCTCGGTCCAGCGGGGGCTCGCCGAGTGAGTCCCGCGTGCGCAGCTCCTCGAACCGGACGACGGCGGCCGGCAGGGTGTACCGGCGCTCCAGCTCCTCGATGACGGCCATGACCCAGCATGCGTCAGGCTGCCCTGACGCGTCAAGGTGCTCTGACGGGGCCACGGGGAACCCCGTGCGGTGATCGGCAGGAACGGGGGCGGGGATCCGCGCAGCGGCGCACACGGTCGGCGCTGACGCCTTCTTCAGCGGGCGCGCTGGACCCGCGCCTCGTCGAACACCGGCTCGGCCGACTCGTACACCCGCCCGTCGGCGCCGAAGACGACGAACCGGTCGAAGGAGCGGGCGAACCAGCGGTCGTGGGTGACCGCGAGGACCGTCCCGTCGAAGGCGGCCAGCGCCTCCTCGAGGGCCTCGGCCGACAGCACGTCGAGGTTGTCGGTCGGCTCGTCGAGCAGCAGCAGCGTCGCCCCGGACAGCTCGAGCAGGAGCACCTGGAACCGCGCCTGCTGGCCGCCCGAGAGCGTGCGGAACAGCTGGTCGCCGGACTCGGCCAGCCCGTAGCGGCGCAGCGCGGCCATCGCCCGGCCGCGGTCGACGCCCGGTCGCCCGGGCTCGCCGTGCCACAGCAGGTCGACCGGCGTGCGCTCCTGCCACTCCGGGTGGGCGTGGGTCTGGGCGAAGAACCCCGGCACGACGCGGGCGCCGAGCCGCCAGCCGCCGGTGTGCGCGACGTCCTGGCCGGCCAGCAGCCGCAGGAAGTGCGACTTCCCGGCGCCGTTCGCGCCCAGGACGGCGACCCGGTCGCCGTACCAGACCTCCAGGTCGAACGGCCGCATCAGCCCGGACAGCTCCAGCTGCTCGGCCATCACCGCCCGCACCCCGGTGCGCCCGCCCCGCAGCCGCATGGCCAGCTTCTGCTCCGGCGGCCGGTCCGGCGGCGGACCCGCCGCCTCGAACTTGGCCAGCCGGGTCTGCATCGCCGAGTAGCGCGAGGCCATGTCGGGTGAGTTGGCGGCCTGTTGCTGCAGGGTGCGCACGAGGTCGACCAGCCGCTGGTGCTCCTCCTCCCACCGCCGGCGCAGCTCGGCCATCCGCTCGTGCCGCGCGGACCGGGCCTCGGAGTAGCTGACGAAACCGCCGCCGTGCACCCACGCCGTGCCGCCCTCGACGGTGACGACGCGGTCGGCCACCCGAGACAGCAGCTCCCGGTCGTGGCTGACGAACAGCACCGTCTTGCGGGTCTCCAACAGCCGCTCCTCGAGCCAGCGCTTCCCCGGGACGTCGAGGTAGTTGTCCGGCTCGTCCAGCAGCAGCACCTGGTCCGGGCCACGCAGCAGCGCCTCCAGGGCCAACCGCTTCTGCTCGCCGCCGGAGAGCGTGGACAGGTCGCGGTACTTGCAGCCGTCGTACGGGACGCCGAGGGCAGCGACGGTCACCGTGTCCCAGGTGACCTCCGCCTCGTAGCCGCCGACGTCGCCCCAGTGGGCGAGCGCGTGCGCATAGGTCATCTGGCCGGGCTCGTCGTCGGTCTCCATGAGCGCGAGCTCGGCGGCCTCCACGGCGTCCCATGCCTCGCGGACGGCGGTCGGGGCGAGGTCGAGGAGGAAGCGCTGGACGTTCGTGTCGTCGCGGACCGACCCGATGAACTGGCGCATCACCCCGAGCCCGCCGACCCGGGCCACCGCCCCGGCCTCGGGCGCGAGGTCACCGGCGACGATCCGCAGCAGCGTGGTCTTGCCGGCGCCGTTCTCCCCGACCAGTGCGGCGCGGGCACCCTCGCCGACGCGGAAGGAGACGTCGTCGAGCAGCACCCGCCCGTCCGGGAGGGTGTGTCGGATGCCGGACAGGTCCACGTAGCCCACCCGGACATCGTCCGGGATCGGGCAAGCCGGTCACGCCCCCGGCTGCAGCACGACCTTGCCCATCGTGCGCCGCTGCTCGAGGTCGGCGTGCGCGCGGGCCGCCTCGGCCAGCGGGTAGGCGGTGATCAGCGGCGTCCAGGCCCCGGCGGCGACCCGCGCCAGCGCCCGCCCGGCGAGGCCGGGGATGCCGCCGGGCAGCGCCGCCATCCGCGGGCCGAGGCTCCAGCCCACGGTGATGGCGCGGGCCACGACGTCGCCGGTGTCGAAGGCGGTCGGGGCGCCGGCCGACCAGCCGAACAGCACCTGCCGGCCACCCGGTCGCAGCAGCTCCAGCGCGGCCCGGCCGACCTGGCCGCCCACGCCGTCGTAGACGAGGGTGACCCCGCCGAAGGCCTCCCGGACCGCGGCGTCCCAGCCCGGCCGGCCGTAGTCGACGACCAGGTCGGCACCCAGGCCCGCCAGCCGGGCGAGCTTGCCCTCCCCGCGGGCGGCGGCGACGACCGTGGCCCCGGCCGCCTGGGCGCCCTGGACGAGCAGCCAGCCCAGGCCGCCCGCGGCGGCGGGCACGAGGACGACGTCGTCCGCGGTGGGCGGCTCCAGCTCCAGGACGCCCTGGGCGGTGCGGCCGGTGCCCACGGCGGCGACGGCGGCGTCCGCCCCCACCCCGTCGGGCACGCGGAACAGCGCACCGCCGGGGGCGACCGCCTGCTCGGCGTACCCACCCGGCGCCGTGCCGAGGTGGGCCACGACGCGCGCGCCGAGCCAGTCGGCGGCCGCGCCCTCCCCGACCGCGTCGACGGTGCCGGCGACCTCCCGGCCAGGGACGGTCGGCAGCTCGGGGAGCGGCACGGGGCCCGGTTCGCCGCGGCGCAGGGTGGTGTCGAGGAGGTGGACGCCGCTGGCCTCCACCGCGATGCGGACCTGCCCCGCGCCGGGGCTCAGGTCGGGCAGCTCGTCGAGGACGAGCGAGTCGGGCGGGCCGAAGGCGGAGAGTCGGATGGCGTGCACGGCGCCGATCCAAGGAGTTCGAGCGCGCTCGAGGTCAAGCCCCCGGCGCTCGGGGTCAGTGCGCCGTCTGCAGCCGGGTGCGGGCCAGGCGCTCGACCAGTTCGGGCAGCGCCGTCGCCGGCACCCCGCTGAGGTCACGCCGGCAGCTGCGGACCACGGTGCCGATCACCTGCGGGCGCAGCCGGGCCTGGAACTCGTCAGCGAGCCGGGCGACGGCCTGGTCGACGACGGGGTCGTCGGTCAGCGTCATGCGGAGGCCCTCCAGGGGTCCGGGTCGGGCGCCGTTCGGCGTCGGACGTCACCCACCGTTGCGTTCCGGTCGCCCCGGCACCAGGGACCTAGGTCACGGGCCCCTGGTCACCGCCGGCCGACGCGCGGAGCATGGTCCCCGGAGCCGAGGAGGGAGCGGTGCCGTTCACCGACCGCCGGGACGCCGGGCAGCGACTGGGCCGCCACCTGGCCGGCATGGCCGCGCCGGGCGTCGTCGTCCTCGGCCTGCCCCGCGGCGGGGTGCCGGTCGCCGCCGAGGTGGCGCGGGCGCTGGGAGCGCCGCTGGACGTGATCCTGGTGCGCAAGCTGGGCCTGCCGCAGCGGCCGGAGCTGGCGATGGGCGCGGTCGGCGAGGACGGCGTCGTCGTCCTCAACGAGGACGTGCTGCAGATGGGCCGGGTGGCCGAGCAGACGCTGGCCGACGTCCGGCGGCGCGAGGAGGAGGAGCTCCTGCGGCGGGCCCGCCGGTTCCGCGGGGACCGGCCCCGGGTGCC
This sequence comes from Geodermatophilus sp. CPCC 206100, assembly GCF_048569675.1. Lineage (NCBI taxonomy): Bacteria > Bacillati > Actinomycetota > Actinomycetes > Geodermatophilales > Geodermatophilaceae > Geodermatophilus > Geodermatophilus sp. CPCC 206100. The sequence goes on along the minus strand of NZ_JAQISV010000031.1, from coordinate 2,978 downwards.
GCTGGCCGGCCGGACGGCCGTGGTCGTCGACGACGGCATCGCCACCGGGGCGACCGCGCGGGTGGCCTGCGCCGTGGCGCGGGCGCACGGCGCGGCCCGGGTCGTGCTGGCCACGCCGGTCGGCTCCCCCCAGTCGCTGCGGGACATCGGGACCGAGGTCGACGAGCTGGTCTGCCTGGAGGCCCCGCACCGCTTCGCCGCCGTCGGCCAGGCCTACGACGACTTCGCCCCCACGACCGACGACGAGGTGGTGGAGCTGCTGCGCGGTCCCGTCCCCCGGGACGAGGACGTCACTCCCGACGCCGCGGGCGTTCCGCTGCCCGGCCGGCTGACCGTCCCGGCCGGCGCCACCGGGCTGGTCGTCTTCGCGCACGGCAGCGGCAGCGGCCGGTCCAGCCCCCGCAACCGGCGGGTGGCCCGGCGGCTGCAGGAGGCGGGGCTGGCCACGCTGCTGGTGGACCTGCTGACGCCGGACGAGGCGGCCGACCGGGATCGCGTGTTCGACGTCGCCCTGCTCGCCGCACGGCTGGCGGCGGTCACCGCGGACGTCCGGTCGGGCAGCGACCTCGCCGCCCTGCCCCTCGGGTGGTTCGGCGCCAGCACCGGCGCGGCCGCGGCGCTGTGGGCCGCCGCGGAGGACGACGGCGTGCGGGCGGTGGTCTCGCGCGGCGGGCGGCCCGACCTGGCGGGGCCGCGGCTGGCCGGGGTCCGCGCGCCGACCCTGCTCGTGGTCGGCGGCCGGGACGGGCAGGTGCTCGAGCTCAACCGGCTGGCCCAGGCCCGGCTGCGCTGCGAGAGCCGGCTGGTCGTCGTCCCCGGGGCCACCCACCTGTTCGAGGAGCCGGGCACCCTGGACGAGGCCGCCTGCCTGGCCCGGGACTGGCTCCTCGCCCACCTGGCCTGATCAGGTCGCGTAGTAGGCGTTCCGCCCGGCGTCCGTGAGGGCGACGGCGTCGCGCACGAGCGCCGTCAGGGCGGCCTGGTCCACCCGGTCCAGGGCGGGAAAGCGGACGCAGCTCCGGCCGCAGGAGACCCGGCCCAGCTGCTCCGCCCGCGCCTCCGGCAGGTACTGGCCGTCGACGACCGCGCAGACGTAGAGCGACAGGTGCCGCTTCTGCGCCGCCAACGCGACCAGCGGCCACATCGTCGTCTCCTTGGCCGACTTCGGCCGGTACGGCATCAGGCCGTAGCCCAGCATCGACTGGGACCCGGCCGGCACCAGTTGGCGGTCGATGCCCGGTGCGGCGGCCATGACCAGTGCGTCCACCCGGCGCAGCTCGTCCTCGCGCGGGCCGGCCGCGGCGAACCAGGCCTCGATGTCGTCGACCACCGCGCCTCCCGTCAGCCGAGCGCGAGGGACAGCACGGTCGCCGCCGCCGCGACCAGGAGCGCGACGACGAGCACCGAGGCGACCATCCGCCGGCGCCGCTGTGCGTCGCGGCCACCGGCTCCACCCATCCCCATCACGCGGGGCAGGCTACCGCCGTGGAACGACGGTCCGGTCGCTGCGCCGTCCCCACAGCAGCGTGTCCAGCGCGGTGCCGGCCGGGGTCTCGCGGCGCACCTGCTCGAGCCGGTCGACGTCGAGCAGGGCGGCCACCGGGGCCAGCCGGGTCACGCTGTGCAGGATCGTGGGGTCCTGCGGGCCGCCGACGCCGGCGGTGACGTTGTCCACGTCGTGGCCGAGGACGAGCAGCCGGCCGCCGGGCCGCAGCCAGGTCACGGCCCGGCGGAAGAGCGCCGTCGTGTCCGGCTCCGGCAGGTGCAGGTAGGCGACCAGCACCAGGTCCAGCGAGCTCGCGGGGGCGCTCCAGTCCAGGACGTCGGCGGTCACCCAGGTCACCCGCTCGGCTCCCGGCCGCTCCTGCCCTCGGGCCAGGCCGGTCGCGGAGAAGTCGACGGCGGTGACCTGCCAGCCGCGGTCGGCCAGCCACAGCGCGTGCCGCCCCTCCCCCGCCGCGAGGTCCACCGCCCGGCCGGGTGGCAGGCCCTCGAGCAGCTCAGCGACCAGCGCGTTCGGCCCGGCCGACCACTGCTGCTGCTCGGCGTACCGCGCGTTCCAGTCCTCCGCCCGCACGGCCGCAGTCTGCCAGGGCCGGGCCCCCGGGGGCGGGCAGCGGCGGCTCTGGCGGTCACTCCGCGTCACCGCGCCGCCGAGAGTGCGCCCGGTCGGGGGACCCGATCCGGCCTGCACGACGCCGCACGTCTGCCTAGGCTCAGCGTCACTGTCCGGTTGCGAAGAGTAGGGGGAGACGGTGTCCGACTCCGCGCCTCCCCTGCCGCGCGCCGGCTCCCGGCTGCGCCGCCTCCTCGTGCGGGCCGCGCTGCTCACCGGCCTGGCCCTCGGGCTGTGGCTGGCCGGCACCACGGGGGCCGCCGCCGACGAGGCACCACCGCCTCCTGTGCTCCCGGACGCCGTCGGAGCACTCGTGACCGGGGTGGCGGAGCCGATCCGTCCGCTGACCGAGCCGGTCCGGTCGCTGACCGAGCCGGTGCGCTCGGTGGCCGAACCCGTGGGCGCCGTCGTCGCGTCCGCCACCGCCCCGGCGGCGCCCGTGGTCGCGGCGGTCGCCCCCGGAGTCGCCGTCGCCGAGCCGGTCGTGGCGGCCACCCACCGCGTGCTCGCTCCCGTGGCAGCCGCCGCCGCTCCCGTCGTGCAGGCCGTCGCTCCGGTCGTGGACGCGGTGGCTCCCGTCGTGGACGTCGTCGCTCCCGTCGTGCACGCCGTGGCTCCGGTCGTGGACGTCGTCGCTCCCGTGGCCGAGGTCGGCGGCCCCGCCGTCGCCGCCGTCGCCGCCGTCGCGCCGTCCGCGGCGCCGGGCGGGTCGGGAGCGATCCCGGCCGCGGACGCCCAGGCCGTGCCGGCCTCGCCGGCCGCCGGAACCCCGGCCGACACGGCCGCCGCGCTGCCGGCCCTCTCCGGCGGGGCACCGACCGCGCGGCCGTCCGCCGCCCCCGCCGCCGCCGTCGCGCCGGCG